>NZ_JBFUCB010000044.1:0-19595 GCF_056405435.1 Rhizobacter sp. P1_G5
CTGCACACGCACTCGTTCGCGAACGTCGACCTGTGGCTGGGCCTGGCGCTGCAGGCCGACCCGTCACCGTGGGTGCATGCGCCGATGGACGCCGTCAGTGCCGTGCATGGAACGCTGGGGTTGACGCTGTTGTCGTCGATCGTGGTGCTGGTGCTGTGGTCGCTGAACGACCGGCCCTGGGCCATCGTGTTCGCGACGACGATGCTGGGTGAGGCGTTGGTCAACAGCGGGCTGAAGCAGATCTTCATGCGTGTCCGGCCGACCTTCAGTGCCTCGGCGGCCGAACTGCACAGCTACAGCTTCCCGAGCGGGCACAGCATGGCCGCCGCGGTGTTCTACGGCCTGCTCGCGCTGTGGTGGCCGGCTTCGCGGCCGGTGCTGCGTGGCTGGCGCTGATGCTGGTGCTGTTCCATCAGGCCGATCGGGCGCATGCTCTTGTTCGCTGACTTTCATGATGCAAGGAAGAACCGCATCAAGGCCAACATCAACGCAAACAGATAGCCGTACGCGAACTTGTCGATTCTGAGGACCGGCTCGCCACGACGAGCGCGCCACGCACCCATGGCCGACATGAGACTGCCGACCGCCAGGGGCGTGACGATCAGGTTGACCAGGCGCCACGGACCGGGAACGAGGTTGTGGGGGAACGCCAGGAGGCTGAGGCCCCCGACGACGCCTCCGAAGAGCGCATAGCCGAATGCGGCAAGCCAGGGGTTCGGGGCCTTGCGGAACGGCTCGGCCAGCGAGTGGAGGCCCAACTCCAGCAGGACTTCGCCGACCACCTGGATCAGAAACTCGCCGAGCACTTCAAGAACGATCTCAAGCATGAAGGGGCGCCGCCGCGCGCTGCTAGCGCAAAGGATTGATCGGGCAGACGGGCGGCCACGCACCGACGTAGCGCCGATTCACGGTCGTGCGGCCCTGGCCATCCGTGAGGCGCAGTTCGTCGCCGGCCAGCACCACGGTCGAATCGATGGTCCTGGATTGCTCCTGAAGTGTCACCGTGAGCTTCAAGTGGTTGCCGTCGGCGACTTCCCAGGTGGCCGGCAGGAACGGCGTACCGCGCTGCTTCCACTCGTCGGCTTCGCGACCGCATTTGGGATACATCCGGAAGGTCTTGTCCGCCCGGAACTCCACGAATTGGCGATCGGTGCTGGTCCAATGCCCTGTCAGCGACTGTTCGAGTGGCGAGCCGTCTTGCGCTCCCGCGGTGGCGGCAATGGGCAGCAAGAGCAGGGGAAGCAGGCGAGAGCCGATCATGGGGGTCGAGCCGAGGAAGCAGGACCGGCCACGTTAACGCATTGCGATGCCGATGACCTTGTCGATCCGGGTGGCGGTCGAACGTCGTATGGATGAAGCCTGCGAACCGCAGACGCTTCATTCAGCCCTTGTCGCATCACCAGGAGACCCCCCGTGACAAAGATGATCTTCGTGAGCCTTCCCGTCACCGACCTCGCCGCCTCGATCGCGTTCTACAAGGCGCTGGGATTCGAGCAGAACCCGCAGTTCAGTGACGACACCGCGGCCTGCATGGTCTGGAGCGAGACGATCCACGCGATGCTGCTCACCCACGCCAAGTGGCGCACCTTCACCGAGCGGCCGATTCCCCCCGTAGGCACCAGCGCCGTCATGCTGGGCCTGACCGTGGACAGCCGGGCGGCCGTCGACCGGATGAACGAGGCCGCGGCTGCGCACGGTGGCCGGGCCGACGTGAACCCGGTGCAGGACCTTGGCTTCATGTACGGCCGGGACCTGGCCGACCCCGACCAGCACCTGTGGGGCGCGATCTGGATGGATCCGGCGGCGATGCCTGCCGGCGATCAGGCGGCGTAGGCCAGCCCGGGCGAAGCGCTATTTCCTGCCGCGTTCCGCGCGCCCCGCAGCCTGAGGGCGCTTGCGCCCGCTGAGCATCGCCGCGGGCAGGTTCTCGCGCCAGCGCCAGCTCATCACGGCGACGCCGGCCAGGTGCACCGCGACCGAGACCATCAAGGTGTCCGCGAGCCAGGCGTGCAGGTCGTGCACGCGCTCGTCGCCCCAGAAGGCATCCAGCCGGCTCATCCACCCGGTGAGCCCGAGCAGCAGCACCAGCAGCCACAGCAGCCAGACCATCCACAGGCCCAGCGGGTTGTGGCCCAGCGTGCGCGGTGCGTTGCCGCGCAGGTAAGTGAGCGTGTCGCCGATCGAGGGCTTCAGCGCGCGCCAGCCACCCGGGCCACGGTGCAGTGCGGCCCACAGGCAACGCACCGCCACGACGCTGACCGCGACGTAGCCGGCGAGCCGGTGCCACCAGTCGCCGTCGTCGCGCACGAGATCCAGCACCACCAGCGCCGCGAGGCCCCAGTGGCACAGCCGGACGACCCGATCCCACACGCGGACGCGGCCATCGGGCAGGGCGGACATCGGCTTACTTCTCGATTTCGGACTTCACCGGGTCCAGCGTCTTGGCGTCGAAGTAGATCTCGACCTTCTTGCCTTCCTTGTTCTTGCCGTAGATCTCGTAGCAGTTGCCGTCGACCTTGAACTTGCTGATCGTGTAGCCCTGGCCTTCGAGCTTGGCCTTGGCGTCGGCTTCCTTCATCCATTCGGCCTTGGGGTAAGCCTTGCAGTCCGCCTTGGCGAAGGCGCTGAGCGGCACGGCCGCGACGATGCCGATCAGGGCGGCGAGGGTGAGTCGTTTCATGGAGAACCTTTCAACGAAGTCAAGGGTGGAATCGCAGTATGCACATGCAGCAGCACGAAGCCACCGACCGAGGTGCGCTCCGTGACGCCGCACAACTGCGCGAGGCGCGCGGCGTCGTCGCGGCGCAGCGCAATGAAGCCGCCGCGCGGGCCGAGGCGGTCGAGCGCTTCGGCGGAGGTGTCGGCGAACTCGGCCCGGCCGGCACTGTAGAACGACGCCGAGTGCAAGCGCTCGGTCACGAACACCAGCGATTCGCCGCCGCGGTGGCGCTGGGCTTCCCAGGCGCCGATGACCTCCTTGGTCGAGTTGTCGCTGAAGGTGCCACTGTGTTCGGCGTACAGGACGAGTGCCAGGGCGCCGGTCATCGACAGCGCGAGGCCGCCGGCGACCCACGCGTCCACGCGCGCRCTGCCGACGCGCCCGCGCAGCCAGTGGCTGGCCAGCAGCGCCATCGCCGGCAAGGCGGGCAGTGCGTACGGCAGGATGATGTTGCGCGCCGCGGTGAAGAACACCAGCGGCGCCAGCGACCAGCACACGAGGTAGAGGCGCCACCAGCGCTGATTCGTCGGTTCAGCGTTCCCAGCGAGCCTGTCGAGCACTGCCTTGGGGTGCCTGAGGCCGGCAGCCAGCAGCACCAGCGGCCACGGCAACGCCGACACCAGCGCAAAGAGCCAGATCGTGCCGATCGGAAAGGCGTGCGCGAAGCCGTAGCGGTCGCCCGACCAGCCCGGCGTGACGAAGCGGTGCCAGTGTTCGCCGACGATGAAGTAGTCGATGAAGCCCGGCGTCTTCAGCTCCGCCGCCAGGTACCACCAGCCGGCGGCCACGGCGGTGAAGGCCAGGCCGGTGGCCCACGGCAGCGCGTGCCACACGCGGCCCACCTGCCGGGTGGCCAGTGCCCAGGCCGCTGCCGGCAGGCCCACGAGCACCAGCACCAGCGGGCCCTTGGCGAGCAGCCCGATCGCCAACCCGGCGAACAGCAGCGCGCTGCCACGGCGGTGCCGTGGTCCGTGCAGCGCCTGCCACAGGCCGGCCATCGCCAGCGTGGTGCCCACGGTGAGCGCCTCGTCCGTCATCACGGCGCCGGCGGCCAGCATCGACAACGCGGCGCCGGCCAGCAGGCCGGCCGCGGCGAGCGGCGGCGTGTCGCGGCGCGCAGCGGCCAGGCGCCAGCAGACGGCGGCCACCAGCGCCATGCACAGGAAGTGGGGCAGGCGTGCCGCGAACTCGTTGACGCCGAAGCACTTCATGCTGAGGGCCGTGAGCCAGAACGACAGCGGCGGCTTGGCCCAGAACGGCACGCCGTAGTCATGCCATGGCGTGATCCAGTCGCCGAGCTCGAGCATCTTGCGGCCGACCTCGGCATAGCGCGCCTCGGTGGTGTCCATCAGCGGCAGCCAGGCCATGCCTGACAGGCGCAGCAGCACCAGCGCGCCGATCAGCAGCACCAGGGCCGCGGTGGCCCGCTCGACGGTGCTGCGGCCGTACCCGGCGGCGGGTGCGAGCGAGGTGCCTGCCGAGGCGACCGGCCGGTGGGGATGGATCGAGGCGTTCATCGAACCCGATTGGGTTCGATGCGCCTTAGCCGGGTCTTAGCGGTTGCTTAGGCGAGCCTTAGCCTGGTGGCGGTAGAGGGTGCTGCGATGGACGCCAAGGCGTCTTGCCGCCTCGGCGACGCTGCCATCGCATTCCGCCAGCGCGCGGTCGATGGTGTTCTCGACGACGCTCGACAGGGCCGGCTCGGTCTCGACGGCGAGGTGCCGCCGAGCCGGTGCCGATCCGGCCAGCACGCGCTGCGGCAACTGGTCGACGCCGAGGCACGCGCCATCGTCGGCCAGCGCGACGAGCGTGCGCAGCACATGGGCCAGCTCTCTCACGTTGCCCGGCCAGGCATGCGCGTCGAGCCGATCGATGGCAGCGTCGTCCAGTGTCAGCCGCTTCGCCTTCGCCAGTGGGCCGAACAACTGCTCGATGAGCGCTCGCCGGTCGTGCCGATCACGCAGTGCCGGGATCGCGACGCGGTAACCGTCGATCCGGTAGAGCAGGTCGGCCCGGAAGGCCTGGCCGGCGCTCATCGCCGACACGTCCTGGTGGGTGGCGCAGACCAGGTCGAAGTCGACCGGGATGCCCGGGCCGCCCCCCAGCGGCACGACCCGGCGCTCCTCGAGCACGCGCAGCAGCCGCGTCTGCAGCAGCAGCGGCATGTCGCCGATCTCGTCGAGGAACAGCACGCCGCCGGCGGCTTCGCGGATGCGCCCCGGCATGCCGTGCCGGCGGGCCCCGGTGAAGGCGCCCGCCTCGTAGCCGAACAGCTCGGCCTCGATCAGCGCTTCCGGCAGCGCCGCGCAGTTGACGGCGACGAACGGCCCCTTGCTGCGGCGCGATGCCTGGTGCAGCCGGCGGGCGAACACCTCCTTGCCACTGCCGGTCTCGCCGGTGACCAGCACCGGCAGGCCGGCGTCGAGCACCTTGCAGGCGCTGTGCAGCAGCGGCGCCAGGTCGTCCGCGGCGGGCAACGCATCGTCGTCGAGGGCCTTGGCGAGGGGGCGCGCCGTGCTGCGCGAGGTCGCCGGCCGTGCAGCGCGCTCCAGCATGGCCGCGATCTGCCGGCCATCGGGCAGCGTCAGCAACCCGCTGCCGTGGTGGGGCTGCGACCAGCGCGCGCCGATCAGTTCTTCGGCAGGCCGCTCGAGCAAGCCCGGCCACGCCGTGCCGAGCAGCCCGAGGGCGACCCGGTTGGCGGCGACGATCCGGCCCTCGTCGATGACGATCAATCCCTCGCGCGCGGTGCCCAGCAAACCGGGCTTGGCATGGAAGCGCAGCAGGTGCCCGCTGGCCTGCGCAAGCATCAGCCGGTGTTCGACCTGCTGCGCCGCCATGCGCACCAGGCCGAGCGTGTGGTCGTTGACCTGCGCGGCTTCGCCGGAGATGTCGATCACGCCGGCGATCTCGCCGCGCCCGCTGAAGATCGGCGATGCGGCACAGCCGATTGCCCCGTTCTGCGGCAGGAAGTGTTCGCCGCCCAGCACCATCAGCGACTGGCGCTCCAGCAGCGCGGTGCCGATGGCATTGGTGCCGCGGCGTGTCTCGGACCATTCGACGCCCGGCGCGAGCGCGATGCGCTGCGCCTTCGGCAGGAACTCGGGGCTGCCGATCTCCTCGAGGATGAGGCCCGACGGGTCGGTGAGGATCACGACGCAGCCGGCGCTCAGCGCGTGCTCGGTCAGGCTGTCGAGCTCGGGTTGCGCGCACGCGAGCATCTGCATGGCCTGCTCGCGGCGCTCGCGCAGCCGCTGCCGCAGCAGCGGCTCGGGGTCGACCAGGGCCTGATCGATGCCCTGGCAGCGCCGCCACGAACGCGAGATGTGCGGCGCCAGCCCTTCGTCGCCGGACAGGGCTTGCCCTTGCAGGAAGAACAGGTCGCGGGCGTGCTCGACCCGCAGCGAAAGCGCGTGCGCCTCTTTCATGCTGTCTCCGATCTCGTGGGCGACGTGTCGCAGCACGCGACATGTCGCGCGACATCCTCGCACGGATGTGTCGCGGATCGCGAAACCCGACCTGCGCGTCCGGTTGTCGTCCCGTGGCGAGACCTGTGACGGGCCGGCTTCGGGTAAGCACCGAGCCGATCGGGTACGCGCGTTGCAAACCAGGTACCGCGGCGCTGCAGTGGGCGGCGCCCACCACATCCAGATCGGAGACGCAAAGATGGACAAGCTCGACCCCGGCAAGTTCGGCACCCCGGTGGACTTCAAGAAGCGCTACGGCAACTACATCGGCGGGGAATGGACGGCGCCGTCCGGCCGCCAGTACTTCGAGAACATCACGCCGGTGACCGGCCGCCCGTTCTGCGAGATCCCGCGCTCGACGGCCGAAGACATCGACCGCGCGCTCGACGCCGCGCACAAGGCGAAGACCGCCTGGGGCAAGACCTCGACGACGGAACGCGCCAACCTGCTGAACAAGATCGCCGATCGCATGGAGGCCAACCTGGCGATGCTGGCCGCGGCCGAGACCTGGGACAACGGCAAGCCGATCCGCGAGACCACGGCGGCCGACCTGCCGCTGGCGATCGACCACTTCCGCTACTTCGCGTCGGCGATCCGCGCGCAGGAGGGCGGCATCAGCCAGATCGACAACGACACGGTGGCCTATCACTTCCACGAGCCGATCGGCGTGGTCGGCCAGATCATTCCGTGGAATTTCCCGATCCTGATGGCGGTGTGGAAGCTGGCGCCGGCACTGGCCGCCGGCAACTGCGTGGTGCTGAAGCCGGCCGAGCAGACGCCGGTGTCGATCCTCGTGCTGCTCGAGACGGTGGCCGACCTGCTGCCGCCGGGCGTGCTCAACGTCGTCAACGGCTTCGGGCTGGAGGCGGGCAAGCCGCTCGCGTCGAGCAACCGCATCGGCAAGATCGCCTTCACCGGCGAGACCACGACCGGCCGGCTGATCTCGCAGTACGCGAGCCAGAACCTGATCCCGGTGACGCTGGAGCTGGGCGGCAAGTCGCCGAACGTGTTCTTCGCCGACGTGATGGAGAAGGACGACGCGTTCTTCGACAAGGCGCTCGAAGGCTTCGCGATGTTCGCGCTGAACCAGGGCGAGGTCTGCACCTGCCCGTCGCGCGCGCTGGTGCAGGAATCGATCTACGACCGCTTCATGGAGCGCGCGGTCAAGCGCGTGGCCGCCATCAAGCAGGGCAGCCCGCTCGACCCGTCGACGATGATCGGCGCGCAGGCCTCGAGCGAGCAGCTGGAGAAGATCCTCTCGTACCTCGACATCGGCAGGCAGGAGGGCGCCAAGGTGCTGATCGGCGGCGAGCGCAACATGCTGCCCGGCCAGCTCGAAGGCGGCTACTACGTGAAGCCGACGATCTTCGAGGGCCACAACAAGATGCGCATCTTCCAGGAAGAGATCTTCGGGCCGGTGGTGTCGGTCACGCGCTTCAAGGACGAGGAGGAGGCGCTGTCCATCGCCAACGACACGCTGTACGGGCTGGGCGCCGGCGTGTGGAGCCGCGACATGAACACCGCCTTCCGCATGGGGCGCGGCATCCAGGCCGGGCGCGTGTGGACCAACTGCTACCACCACTACCCGGCGCATGCGGCTTTCGGCGGCTACAAGCAATCGGGCATCGGCCGCGAGAACCACAAGATGATGCTCGACCACTACCAGCAGACGAAGAACCTGCTGGTGAACTACAGCGAGCACAAGCTGGGGTTCTTCTGAGATGGATGCGAGCGCCGAGGTCCTGCGCGTGACGGCCACCGACGCGGCGCTCGCGCTGATCGAGCGGCTGCAGGTGAAGCACGGGCCGCTGATGTTCCACCAGTCGGGCGGTTGCTGCGATGGCAGTGCGCCGATGTGCTACCCGCAAGGGGAGTTCATCGTCGGCGACTACGACCGCCTGCTGGGGCACATCGGCGGCATGCCGTTCTACATCAGCGGCCCGCAGTTCGAGTACTGGCAGCACACGCAGCTGATCATCGACGTGGTGCCGGGGCGGGGCGGGATGTTCTCGGTGGAGGGGCCGGAGGGGCTGCGGTTCCTGACCCGCTCGCGGCTGTTCACCGATGAGGAGTGGGGGGTGTTGAAACCCTAGGCGTCGCCGAGCCGGCGCAGTTCRTCGAGCGTGTTGGCATTGAAGAAGGCGTCGGCATCGGCGAACAGCACATCGACGCAGCCCTGGCGCTCCAGCCAGCGCTCGATCTTGCGGCCCCCCTCGGCGAGGTAGGCGGCCAGGTCGACGCGCAGATCCGCCCTGAGCAGGCAGAACACCGACTGCCGCTGCCGTTCACCGGCCTCTTCGGTGACAGCCACCACCGCGCGTGCGTCGCCGGCCGCCGCAGCCAGGGTCGCGACGAGATCCTCGGGAAAGCGCGGTGTGTCGCAGGGCACCGTTGCCATCCAGTCGGTGCGGCAGTGCGTCAGTCCGGCCAGGAAGCCCGCCAGCGGACCCGGGTAGTCGGTGTCGGCGTCCGCCAGCACGGGTACACCGTAGGCGCGATAGACCTCCGGATGCCGGTTGGCGCTGATCATCACCGAACCCACCTGAGGCGCGATGCGCCGCAGGGCGTGCTGCACCAGCGGCTCGCCATCGAGCGTCTGCAGGCCCTTGTCGACGCCGCCCATGCGGCTGCCCCGGCCGCCTGCCAGGATCAGGGCGGTGATCTGGTCACGTTGGATCATGTCGGCCTCGATTCTGACGCGTTGGTCGAGCGATATCCTCGGGCAACGATATCGACTAGGATGCCCCGAGCCAGGTAGAGATCATTGTTGCGGTGCGTCAAAGACGCACTTCTTTTTGGGAGCGAAGTCTGCTTCGATGACCGACATGACGACCACAGCCACGCGTTCCAGCGACCCCGGCATGGTGCCGCTCGCTTCCGTCGATGAGATGCGCGGCCGCCTTCGCCGCAAGAACAAGCTGAAGGGGCGCCAGCCGGACCACGTGTCGCTCGAGGAGGTGCAGGCGCTCATCGGCCCCGGGCCGCATCGGCGCGACCTGCTGATCGAATACCTGCACCTGCTCAACGATGCGTGGAACGGCCTGCACGACCGGCACCTGGTGGCGCTGGCCCGCGAGCTGAAGCTGTCGATGGCCGAGGTCTTCGAGGTCGCGACCTTCTATCACCACTTCGAGATCCTGCGCGGCGATGAGCAGCCGGCATCGCTCACGGTGCGCGTGTGCGACGGGCTGTCGTGCGAGATGTCCGGCGCGCAAGACCTGCTCGCGCGCCTGCCGTCGCTGCTGGGCGCCGACGTCCGGGTCATCCCGGCACCTTGCGTGGGCCGTTGCGAACAGGCGCCGGTCGCGATCGTCGGGCAGGCGCCGGTGGTGCATGCCAGGGCGGCGGATGTGCAGGCCGCTGTCGATGCGGGTTCGGCCCGCCATGCGCTGCCGCGCGACGATGGCGCCTTCGACGCCGGCGCTGCCGGCACCGCGCCGATCACCAGTGCACCGCACGAAGTGGCGCCGGCCTACGTCGGCTACGACGCCTACCGGCAGGGTGGGGGCTACCAGCTCGCGGCAGGGGTCACGTCCGGGCAGGTCGTGGCGGCCGACGTGTTGAAGGCGATGACCGATTCCGGCCTGCGCGGGCTGGGCGGCGCGGGATTCCCGGCCGGGCGCAAGTGGGGCATCGTGATGCAGCAGCCGGCCCCGCGCGTGATGGCCGTCAACATCGACGAAGGCGAGCCCGGCACGTTCAAGGACCGCACCTACCTCGAACGCGATCCACACCGCTTCCTCGAGGGCCTGCTGGTCGCCGCCGCGGTGGTGGGCACCGGGGCCTGCTACATCTACCTGCGCGACGAGTACCACGGCTGCCGCGCGATCCTCGAGCGCGAGCTGGCGCGGCTGAAGGCCGACCCGCCGTGCACGCTGCCGCACATCGAATTGCGGCGCGGCGCCGGTGCCTACATCTGCGGCGAGGAGTCCGCGATGATCGAGAGCATCGAAGGCAAGCGTGGCGAACCGCGGATGCGCCCGCCGTACATCGCGCAGATCGGCCTGTTCGGGCGGCCGACGCTCGAGCACAACTTCGAGACGCTGTACTGGGTGCGCGACATCGTCCAGCGCGGCCCGGCCTGGTTCAGCGGCCCTGGCCGCAACGGGCGCCACGGGCTGCGCTCGTTCAGCGTCAGCGGCCGCGTGCGCGAGCCGGGCGTCAAGCTGGCGCCGGCAGGCATCAGCGTGCGCGAGCTGGTGGACGAGTACTGCGGCGGCATGCTGCCCGGCCACGACCTCTACGCCTACCTGCCCGGCGGCGCATCCGGCGGGATCCTGCCGGCGAGCCTCGCCGACCTGCCGCTCGATTTCGACACGCTGCAACCGCACGGCTGCTTCATCGGCTCGGCGGCCGTCATCGTGCTGAGCCAGCACGACAAGGCGCGCGACGCCGCGATGAACATGATGAAGTTCTTCGAGCACGAGAGCTGCGGCCAGTGCACGCCGTGCCGGGTCGGCACCAGCAAGGCGGCCGCGTTGATGGCCGAGCCGCTGTGGGACCACGGCACGCTGGAAGACCTGAACCAGGTGATGGTCGACGCCTCGATCTGCGGCCTCGGCCAGGCGGCGCCGAACCCGGTGCGTTGCGTCCAGAAATACTTTCCGCACGAGGTGTCGTGATGAATGCGCCGGAACGAAATGCGTTGATCCCCAGCGTCGAGTTCATGCTGGACGGCGAGCCCGTCCAGGCCTTCGGCGGCGAGACCATCCTGCAGGTGGCCGACCGCCATGGCGTGAGCATCCCCCGCCTGTGCTACACGCCGGGCTACCGGGCCGACGGCAATTGCCGCTCGTGCATGGTCGAGATCGACGGCGAGCGTACGCTCGCGCCGAGTTGCTGCCGCGCGCCCACCGCCGGCATGAAGGTGCGGGCCACCAGCGAGCGCGCCGTCAAGAGCCAGAAGATGGTGCTCGAGATGCTGCTCTCCGACATGCCGGCGCAGGGCCACAAGTGGATCGGCGACGACGCGACCCGGCAGCACGGCGAGCTCAGCGACTGGGCCTCGCGCATGGAGGTGAACGTGCGCCCCGCGCTGGCGGCGATCGCCCGCGAGCAGCCGGCGCCCGACCTGTCCCATCCGGCAATGGCGGTGAACCTGGATTCGTGCATCCAGTGCAACCGCTGCGTTCGCGCGTGCCGCGAGGAGCAGGTCAACGACGTGATCGGCTATGCCTTCCGCGGGCATGACAGCGCCATCGTGTTCGACCTGCAGGACGGCATGGGCGACAGCACCTGCGTGGCCTGCGGCGAGTGCGTGCAGGCCTGCCCGACCGGTGCGCTGATGCCCAAGAGCCACATCGGCGCGCAGGAGGTCGATCGCAAGGTCGATTCCGTCTGCCCGTTCTGCGGCGTCGGCTGCCTGCTCACCTACAACGTGAAGGACGAGCAGATCGTCAGCGTCGACGGGCGCGACGGCCCGGCCAACCACAGCCGCCTGTGCGTGAAGGGGCGCTTCGGCTTCGACTACGCCCACCATCCGCAGCGCCTGACGAAGCCGCTGATCCGCAAGCCGGGCGTGCCCAAGCATCCCGATGCCATCGGCGACCCCGCCGACTGGAGCGAGGTGTTCCGCGAAGCGACCTGGGAGGAGGCGCTCGACCTCGCCGCCAGCAAGCTCACCGCGCTGCGCGACACGCACGGCCTGAAGGCGCTGGCCGGCTTCGGATCGGCCAAGGGCAGCAACGAGGAGGCCTACCTGTTCCAGAAGCTGGTGCGCACCGGCTTCGGCAGCAACAACGTCGACCACTGCACGCGGCTGTGCCACGCGTCCAGCGTCGCGGCGCTGCTCGAAGGGGTCGGCTCCGCGGCGGTGAGCAACCAGGTCAACGATGTCGAGCATGCGGGCCTGATCCTCGTCATCGGCTCGAACCCGACGGCCAACCACCCGGTGGCGGCCACCTGGATGAAGAACGCCGCCCAGCGCGGCACGAAGATCGTGCTCGCCGATCCGCGCATCACCGACATCGGCCGCCACGCGTGGCGCACGCTGCAGTTCAACGCCGACACCGACGTGGCGCTGCTCAACGCGCTGATCCACACGGTCATCGACGAAGGCCTCGTCGACGAAGACTTCATCGCGCGGCGCGCGAACAACTTCGAGGCGCTCAAGGAGAACGTGAAGGGCTACAGCGCCGAAGCGATGGCGCCGATCTGCGGCATTCCGGCGCAGACGATCCGCGAGGTGGCGCGCGAGTTCGCGACCAGCAAGGCGTCGATGATCCTGTGGGGCATGGGCATCAGCCAGCACGTGCACGGCACCGACAACGCGCGCTGCCTGATCGCGCTGGTGAGCGTCACCGGCCAGATCGGCAAGCCGGGCAGCGGCCTGCACCCGCTGCGCGGCCAGAACAACGTCCAGGGCGCGAGCGACGCGGGGCTGATCCCGATGATGCTGCCGAACTACCAGCGCGTCGACAACGCGGATGCGCACGCCTGGTTCGAGAAGTTCTGGAACACGCCGCTCGACGACAAGCCCGGCTACACGGTGGTCGAGATCATGCACAAGGCGCTCGCGCCGGAAACCGATCCGCACAAGATCCGCGGCATGTACATCATGGGCGAGAACCCGGCCATGAGCGATCCCGACCTGAACCATGCCCGCCATGCGCTGACCTCGCTCGAGCACCTGGTGGTGCAGGACATCTTCATGACCGAGACGGCCTGGTACGCCGACATCGTGCTGCCCGCCAGCGCCTGGCCGGAGAAGACCGGCACGGTGACCAACACCGACCGCATGGTGCAGATGGGGCGCCGCGCGCTGACGCCGCCGGGCGATGCGAAGCCCGATCTCTGGATCATCCAGGAGATCGCGCGGCGCATGGGCCTGCCCTGGAACTACCAGGGGCCGGAGTGCGGCGTGGCCGAGGTCTACGAGGAGATGCGCCAGGCGATGCACACCGCCATCAGCGGCATCAGCTGGGRGCGCATCGAGCGCGAGCAGAGCGTGACCTACCCGTGCCTGACCGACGACGATCCGGGCCGGCCGACCGTCTTCATCGACACGTTCCCGACCCGCGACGGCCGGGTCAAGCTGGTGCCGGCGGACATCATCCCGGCCAACGAGCGGCCGGATGCGGACTTCCCGTTCGTGCTGATCACCGGCCGGCAGCTGGAGCACTGGCACACCGGCAGCATGACGCGGCGCGCGAGCGTGCTCGATGCGATCGAGCCGGTGGCCACCGCGTCGATGAACGGCGGCGACCTGCGCAAGCTGCAGGTCAACGCGGGCGACGTCATCACCGTGCGGTCACGGCGTGGCGAAGTGGCGCTGAGCGTGCGGCGCGACGACGGCACCCCCATCGGCACCGTCTTCATTCCGTTCGCCTACTACGAGGCGGCCGCGAACCTGCTGACCAACGCGGCACTCGATCCGTTCGGCAAGATCCCGGAGTTCAAGTACTGCGCGGTCGCCGTCACGGCCGGCGGCACGCCGGCGGCCAGCGTGGGCTATGGGCGCGGCGTGCTGACGGAGGCCGTCGAGTGAGGGTGTGACTTCCGGGGCGATCCAGTCCGGAAGTCCGCCAGCTTCTCCGCGTACGGATCCAGCGCGTCCTCGTGCCGCGCGAGCGGCAGCCCGACCACCGCTGCGAACCGTGCCGGCGTGACCTGCCCCTGTTCCAGCAACTCGTCCACCAGCGCCAGCAGCGCGTCGCGATGCGTTTCGATCAGGCTGGTGGCGCGTGCGTGCTCGGCCTGCAGCAGCGCTTCGATCGGCGCGTTGGTGGCCTCCACGTCGGTGCACAGGTTGTCGTCGCTGCTGGTGGACACGTCGCTGCGGCCGATGCGCGGGCCGTGGCCGAGGTGGCGCAGCATGCGGGCGGCCTTTTCGGTGGCCTTGCGCAGGTCGCTCTCGGCACCGCTGGAGCTCAGTTCGGACCCGAAGACGATCAGCTCGGCGGCGCGGCCGGCGAGGCTGGTGCAGATGGCGTCGAGCAGATTGCGGCGCGACCAGACCGTGCGCGCGCTGTAGGCGTTGTAGCCGCCCTCGAAGCTCGCCACGTGGATCTTGATCTCCTGCGGCGCGCGGCCGAAGAGCAGGGCGTGCACCAGGCCGTGGCCGGCCTCGTGCACCGCCAGCAGCGCGCGGAAGTCGGCGTTGTTGCGCTGGCGCAGGCGGCCGATCTCGAACGGCGCGGCGATGGCGTGCGACCGGCCTCGCCACTGCGCGACCAGGCTGCGGCCGTCGGCCGCGAGGCCCACGCTGTCGCCGGCCTCGGCGCCGAGTTCGAGCGCCCACAGCGCGGCCTTGGCGAGGCCCGCGCCGAGGATCGCGTGCAGCGACGAGAACAGCGGCCGGCTGCCCTGGGCCGGGAACACCGCGTTGGCGTAGATCTGCTCGCGCACGCTGGCGGCCAGCTCGAAGCGCAGGCCGCAGCGGGCCTCGGTCTCGTGGGCATAGCGGGCGCAGCCCTGTTCGATCAGCTGCTCGTACGCCCGGCGCGAGAGCGAGGGGTAGATCACATGCTCGTTGCCCAGGCGCGCCACCTGCTCGGGCTTGAAACGCTTGTTGAGTGCCTGCTTGACATCGATGACGCTCAATCGGCCGGTCAGCGCGTGGAAGATGTCGGCGTCGCTGTCGCAGTCGTCCACGCTGGTGGCGAGACCTTCGTACATCTCGTCGAGGTTGCCGCAGACGAAGACGAGCAGGCGGCTGTAGTCGGTCTCCCATTGCTGCTGGCCGCGCTCGCGGAAGTCGCGCAGGCGCTGCTGGATCTGCTCGGGCGTCCAGGCCATGATCTCCATCAGCGGCTCGTCGAGCTTGAGGTTGCGCTGCAGCTCCTGCGCCTCCCAGCTGCGCAGCTTGAAGCGCAGTTTCGCGTCGCTGGCCTCGGCGCGTTCGGCGTCGAAGGCGGCTTCGGCGATCGACGATTCGATGTCGCCCAGCAGCGAGAGCCCGGGCGGCAGGCGGCCGTCGGAGAGCAGGGCCCAGACGTCTTGATAGCGCTCGACGCGCAGCTCGCCGCGCTTGGCATCGATGGTGCGGAAGCGCTGGAACTCGTCGAGCGAGAGGATGCCCGGCTCGCCCTCGCGCACGCCGGACTGCGCCAGCATGCCCGAGATGCTCTGCGCGCCGCGCCAGCTCGCGCCGTTGGAGAAGCCGTCCATCTGCACTTCGACGAAGCGGTCGTAGAAGCCCAGCAATTGCGCCAGGCGCCGCACGAGCTGGGTCTTGCCGGTGCCGGTCAGGCCCCAGAGGCAGACGATGACGGGCCGCGAGACGAGCTCGGGCAGCACATACCAGGCGCGCACCGAATCGATGACGCGGTCGATGATGGCGTCGATGCCGAACAGCTCGGTCTTGAGCTGGGCGGCGATCTGCTGCAGCTGGTAGTTTCGCTGCGCCAGGTGTTCGCGCACGGGCGTGCGCAGGTCGTTGGAGTCAGTCATCGCGATCCTCCCGCCGCAGCAGCGCCTGCAGTGCCACGCGGTCGGCACGGCGCTGCGCGCTGCGGCTCTGGATGTAGTCGCCTGCGCCGCGCACGCCGGGTTGGCCGGTGCTCGTTTCGAGCATCAGCGTCATCGGTTGTTTCATGCGGCGCAGGGCCTTGACTCGCCCCTCCTGGAGGGCGCGGGAACGGAGTTGTGCACTCATTCGGTTTCCGAAAAGCAAAAGCCCCGGCTCGATGGCTGCGGGGCTTTGCGTGCCGCGCGGTCTGAGGCCGTATCTGTGAACAGACACGGTTCAGCCGGGGCTCGGGAACCGTGTTCAGTCGATCGTCGAGATGAACAGGGAGGACATAAGAGGGATCTCCGTCATGCGGGCGCTGTCGTGGGCGCCTTCAGCAATGGTCGCGAATGATGCGGGCGAGGACGCGAGTGTGCAAGCGGCAGCGGCCTGCTGCGTTGCGAGTCACCAACAGGCGCACACGTGGAGCGACTACAGCCCGAACCGCTCGTGCCAGCGCTGCGGCACGACGGCATCGACGAGCAGCGCGACGAGCATCGAAGTGCCCAGCAGCGGGTAGAGCAAGCCGAGCAGCACGGCGGATTCGGGGGTGGACGGGGCGGCTTGGGATGCCATGGCGGATCCTGCGGTTCAACTCGTGAGACAGGCGCCGGCTGCGGATCGAGGTGATCCGCGCCGAACGGCGATCAGTCGGTCAGGAGAAGAACGGCTCCGGATTCGTTCGAGCTGGAATCGCTCGACTCACCCTTCACCCACCTGGCGCCCTGGGCGCTGCAGCTGCCATACAGCGCGGTGAATTCGCCCAAGGTTGAGACATTCAACCGCTCGACGTCTCAAGGCGCCCCTGCGAAGACCGACAACCCTCTTACGTCATTGCGCCCCGCGGGAATCCTCCCCACGGGCGGTCCGTGCCGAAGCTCGAACGGACCGCCTGTGACCACCAGCCCGGCCATTGCCCCGGCCGCCAGCCCTCCCTCGCTGGCCGCCAACGCCCCCGCCTTCGTCAAGGGCGCAGTCAACCTGCGCTGCGCAACCGCGCCCATCCAAAGGCCCTCGCCATGAGCACTCTCAAGGTTTCCACTCGGCTGATGATGCTGATCGGCGTCCTCTCGGCGCTGCTCGTGGCGATCGGCAGCCTCGGCCTGTACGGCATCGGCCGGTCCAACGACGCATTGAAATCCGTCTACGCGGATCGCACCGTGCCGGCCTCGCAACTGGGCGAGATCCGAGCCTTGCAGCTGATCAACCGAATGAACCTCAACATCTCGCTGGTCACCCCGACGGCCGAGAAAATCACCGAGATGACCGCCGAGATCGAAGCCAACATCGCCAAGGCCAGCAAGGTCTGGGGCGACTATGCGGCGACGAATCTGACGCCGGAGGAAGGGAAGATCTCGAAGGCGTTCGTCGAGTCCCGCAAGCAGTTTCTCCAGGAAGCCTTGATGCCTGCACTGGTTGCGCTTCGTGCCAACGACTTGACGGAGGCCAGGCGCCTGGTGACGCAGAAGATTCGGCCGCTGTTCATCCCGCTCGCACAGGGCATCGATGCGCTCGTCAAGATCCAGATCGACGAAGCACGCAGGGAGTACGAGGAGGCCGCCACACGCTACGCGACGATTCGTGCGATCTCGATCACGACCATCCTGGGGGGCTTGCTGTTTGCCGGGATTTTCGGTGTCGTCCTGGTGCGCTCCCTCGGACGCCAACTCGGAGGCGAGCCGGGCGAGGCTGCCGACCTGGCGCGAAGCGTCGCCGCCGGCGACCTCAGCGTGACGATCAACCTCAGGCAAGGCGACACCACGAGCATGATGGCCCAGCTCAAGGGGATGCAGGCCAACCTCTCCAAGGTGGTATCGAGCGTGCTGCGGAACTCGGAGTCGGTTGCCACCGCCTCGGCTCAGATCGCTCGAGGCAACATGGACTTGAGCCAGCGCACCGAAGAGCAGGCCTCGGCGCTCGAAGAGACCGCGGCCTCGATGGAGCAACTCAGTTCCACGGTCAAGCAGAATGCCGACAACGCCAGGCAGGCCAATCAGCTCGCGCTGAACGCCAGCACGGTGGCCATCAAGGGTGGTGAAGTGGTCGGCCAGGTCGTGAGCACCATGAAGGCCATCAACGACAGTTCGAAGAAGATCGTCGACATCATCGGGGTCATCGACGGCATCGCCTTCCAGACCAACATCCTGGCGCTGAACGCAGCCGTGGAAGCGGCACGCGCCGGTGAACAGGGCCGCGGCTTCGCGGTGGTGGCGACCGAGGTGCGCAATCTTGCCGGCCGATCGGCTGAAGCGGCCAAGGAAATCAAGAGCTTGATCGGCGCCAGCGTGGAGCGTGTTGAACAGGGCTCGGCGCTGGTTGATCAAGCCGGCGTCACGATGACCGAAGTGGTCGACTCGATCAGGCGCGTGACCGACATCATGGGGGAGATCAGTTCGGCCAGCACCGAGCAGAGCGCCGGGGTCTCTCAGATCGGGGATGCCGTCAGCCAGATGGATCAGGTCACGCAGCAGAACGCAGCCCTGGTGGAAGAAAGCGCTGCTGCGGCCGAGAGCCTGAAGGCGCAGGCGCTGCAATTGGTGCAGACCATGGCGGTCTTCAAGCTGGCGCACGGCGATGTGGCGGCCAGGATCCAGGTCGCGCCGCGGACGCTTGTCGAATCGGCAGGCGCGCCCGCCGCCGCAAGAACCGGCACCGACCGCTGGGCAAGCTTCTGAGATCCGACCGGCCGGGTGCGCTGCGAAGTAGAGCTGTCGACCCGGAAGAGACATCCGATGCTCTGATCTCGTCGCCACAAGGCTGGGAGTTCATGGCGCGCGGCGCGCGAGGTAGGTGACCCAGTTGTTGCCGTCGCGCCCCACGCTGTCCGCGTCCCAACTGACCGAGAGGCCGGCCGCGGCGAGCCGTTCCGTGAAGCGCTCGCGCGTCCAGCACACGGTGTGGTATTCACCGGTCGTCTCGCCTTCGCCCTCGCGCATCGCGGCGAGGAACGCCCCGCCCGGCCTCAGTGCGGTGTGGATCTTGCGCAGGACGGCGTCGGTCTGGTTCCGATCGACATGGATCAACACACCCATGGCGAGCACGCCATGGTAGGACCCTCCGAGTTCGTCGGTCACGACGTTCAACAGCTCGGCATGCTTGCCTCGCTCCACCATCAGATCGACGAAGGCCTGGGTCGCGTCGGTGCGCCGGACCACCAATCCGAGCGACTCGAGGACATCCGCGTCGCGACCCGGCCCCGAGCCGATCTCCAGCACCCGTCCTCCGGGCGGCAGGACCTCGACCAGTCGCCGCAGCGCCTTCTGGATGTGCGGAGGTCGATGTGGGTCGACGAGCTTGTCGTACTCACGTGCAGAACCTTCATAGGACTGGAGAGTCTGGTGCATGTGGTCAAGGGCGGTGGTGCTCGGCTTCGTCATCGTGCTCCCCAGTGGTCAACACCCTGAGCGTAGAGCAAGAGCGTGGCCATCGCCACAGACAGCAAAGGCGAACCCGTCGACAACGCCGTGCATCGCGTGAAGGGCCGTGGTTCCCTTCTTGCTTCGGGCCTCGCATCAGACGCCACGCATCGGCAGGCCGGGCGCCGCAGCCAAGACTCGGCTGCAGAGCGGGGCGCGGAAGCCATCAACACACGCCCGTCCGTTCGCGGGGTTGTGGCATGCTCGGTCTGGCAGGATCTTCAACCTCCATCACACGAGAGAGCCAACACCATGGGCATCATCGGCACCATCCTCGTCGGGCTGATCGTCGGCGCGGTCGCGCGCTTTCTGCTGCCAGGCGAGCAGAAGATGGGCTGGATCCTGACCTGCCTGCTAGGCATCGCCGGCTCGATGATCGCTGGCTTCGTCGGCCAGGCGATAGGCTGGTATTCGGTGGGGCAGCCGGCCGGATGGATCGCCTCGGTCATCGGCGCCATCGTGCTGCTGTTCGTCGTCGGCAAGCTCAAGGGCAGCAGCTGACCGCGTTCGCGGTTCGACAGCTCGACCAGATCGCCGCAGTGCGC
>NZ_JBFUCB010000045.1:0-19153 GCF_056405435.1 Rhizobacter sp. P1_G5
CCCCGGCGTTGGTGTCGACGGTGAACAGCACCGCCGTGGGCATGTAGGTCGCCTCGATGGCCGTGATATGCACGTTCGAGATCTGCCAGTCATAGGCCGGCTGCGTGGAGGCCGGCACGGCCATGGCGCAAGTCGCGATGAACGCAAGCAGTTTCTTCATGAAATTCCAATCGGAGGGTGATGTCGCCGACATAGACCCGCACCGGCGCATTCAGAAGTTCTGCGTCACCGCGGCAGCGTCACGGCGACCAGGCTGCAACGCCCCGGGAATGCAGTGACCGCCGGGTTGTCGGTGATGTACAGCGTGACGGGCTTCTGCGCCAGCAGCGCCATCGACAGCAGGCCGAACATGCGCTTGTCCGCATCGACACTCTTCAGCGTGGTGATGTAGTTCGGATCGCACGACATCCCGGTCGGGACCGAGAAACCGCCCACAACCTGAATCTCGAGATTCCCGGCCTGGTGACCAATGGCGTTGGCCTGGATCACCGCCACGAATTGAAGGGTGCCGGTGATGCTCCCTTCGGCAGCACAAGCATTCGAACCCACGCACCAGACTCCGGCAAGAAGCAACGCGCGAACGACGCATCCTCCGAGAGCACAGGCCAGTCGGCGCATCATTTCGCGCCCGCCAATGAAATACATCGTCTTCAACGCACATTCCTCGTTCAACGGACGCACGAGCACTCCCCGCTTGCACAAGCGATGGACATCCCGGGCGATCCCTCCAGCACAAAGGCGCTCGTGGGCGCCTGTCGATTCATTGCGCGATCAAGATGTGACCGCTGTCACCAACGTTAACCGAAGCCGACTTGCTCCCGCAAGCCCGGCCGCAATAAAAGATGTCGCCATCCTTCGATTTGTGGATGTCATCACTGTGCGTCTGGGGCGACTCGATGCCCGCGACGCCGTGCCGACAGAAGCCATCGTGCGCGCGACTATGCTCTCCGCCTTTGGTCAATCCATCGGGAGGAGTTTTCGTGTCTCTGAATCTTGGCTCGCATCTCAATGCCGCCCTGCGGTCAGCCACCAGCATCGCCTCTGCGCTGGTGCTCGCAGCAGCCATCATCCCCGCCGGTGCGCATGCAGACGCTGGATCGACCGGTTTCCGGCACATCGTCGACATCGGATGCGAAGGCGTGAATTGCTTCATGACCTTGGACGGGGCGCCCTTCCCCGGGCTGAGTGGCACCACCTGCGCGGCGCCGACGCTCGAGTTTCGCTGGGACGCCAGCACACCCGGCGGCAAGCTGGCCTACGGATCATTCCTGGCCGCCTATGCGTCGGGCAAAGTGGTCTCGGTCTACTACTCGACTTGCTTCGTGCAGTGGAACGGCGTCTACCCAACCATCGGGTATTTCCACGTCACCGGATGAGCCACGCTCAGGCGGGCTCCAATACCTGCCTGGCTCAATACGTCTTGTACGGCAGGAACTTCCCGCTCATCACGATGCTGACCCGATCGCCCGCCGGGTTCGGCTCACGCTGCAGATCCATCCTGAAATCGATCGCGCTCATGATCCCGTCGCCGAACTCTTCATGGATCAATTCCTTGAAAGTCGTGCCGTACACGCTGACCAACTCGTAGAAGCGATAGATCAGCGGATCGGTCGGCACCGAGGTCGGCAGCGAGCCCTTGTAGGGCACCACGCACAGCCACTTCTGCTCGGCATCGCTCAACCCGAAGATCTCGCCGAGCACGCCGGCCTGCTGCGGCGTCAACGTCATCTGGCCGAGGCAGGCGGCCGTCGTCCACTCCTTGCTCAGGCCGACCTTCGCGGCCACGTCGGACCACTTCAATCCCTTGGCGACCTTGGTCGCGATGATCTTCTCGGTGACATCGAGGCGGCTCATGGCAATGCTCCTGTGGACGGTGCAGGCCACGTAGCAACGATCGTGCTAGCCTGCCGCGCACCATGTCGATGCTGCTCACATCCCAGGCCTTCGAGGAAACCGGCAGCGCGCTCGTCCCCGCCGTCCTGGCGCCGGACGAATGCGACCGCGTCGCGGACCTCGTCCAGGCCCTGGGCGCCGCCGGCGCCGGCACGCGCAGCCTGCTCGCTCAGCCCTGGTGCGCGGCCCTCGCCCGCCGGCTGCGGCAGCACCCGGTGCTGTCCGGATGGATGCCGGCCGGCGGCGTCGCCGTGCAGTGCACCTTCTTCGAGAAATCCGCGGCCATCAACTGGCTGGTGCCGGTCCACCAGGACCTCGGCATCCCGGTGGCCGAGCGCGTCGACCACCCGGCCCTGCGCGCCTGGTCCGAGAAGGAAGGCGCGCTGTTCGTCCAGCCGCCCGCCGACTTCCTCGCGCAACTGATCGCCGTGCGCCTGCACCTCGATCCCTGCACCGCGCAGGACGGGCCGCTGCGCGTGATCCCCGGCACCCATCGCCGCGGACACATCGCCGACGAAGAGGCCATCGCGCTGCGCAGCCGGGGTCTCGAAGTCACCCTCTGCGCGGCGAAGGGCGACGCGCTCGTGATGCGCCCGTTGCTGCTGCACGCGTCGTCGAAGGCCACCGGCACCGGCCGCCGCCGGGTGCTGCACTTCCTGTTCGTACCCGCCGATCCGCCGCACGGCCTGCGATGGCAACATGCGGTTCAACCATGACCGATCCGACCACCACCCCCGCTCCCTTCACCGTCAGCGACCTCGACACCCTCGAAGCCCTGTTCGGCACCGTCGGCGAGGCCTCGATCCGCAAGGAGGCACCCTCGCTGCACCCGGTGTACCGCCGCTGGCTGGAAGCCGCCCCGTTCGCGGTGCTCGCCACCAGCGGCCCGGGCGGGCTCGACGCCTCGCCGCGCGGCGACCCGGCGCCGCTCGTCACCGTGCAGGACGAGCACACGCTGCTGCTGCCCGAGCGGCGCGGCAACAACCGCATCGACAGCCTGCGCAACATCCTCGCTGACCCGCGCGTCGCGCTGCTGTTCATGATCCCCGGCGTCGGCGAGACGCTGCGCGTCAACGGTCGCGCCCGCATCAGCGTCGACCCGGCGCTGCTGCAGCGGCTCGCGATGGACGGCACGCCGCCGAAGTGCGTGATCGTCGTGCACATCGAGACCGTGCTGTTCCAGTGCGCCCGCGCACTGCAGCGCTCGAAGCTGTGGACGCCGCCCGCAGACGACGTGCGCAGCACCGTGCCGTCGGCCGGCGCGATGCTGGCCGCGCTCACCGATGCGGCGATCGACGGCGAGGCCTACGACCGCGACCTGCCCGAGCGGCAGCGCACGACCTTGTATTGACGATGTCCACTCCGACCCCCACCCCGACGCCCCCTTCGAACGCCGCGGTCGAGTTGCACACCGAGCGGCTGCGACTGCGCCCGGTGCATGACGGCGACGCGCCCGCGTTGCTGGCGATCTTCAGCGACCCCGAGACGATGCGCTACTGGAGCGCGCCGCCGTGGACCTCGATCGACCAGGCGCACGCGATGATCGAGCGCGACCGCTCCGCGATGGCCGCCGGCGAGCACCTGCGCCTCGCCATCGAACGGCGCGACGATGGCGCGCTGATCGGCCTGTGCACGCTGTTCCACCTGAACGCCGCCTGCCGCCGCGCCGAGGTCGGCTACGTGCTCGCCCGCCCGGCCTGGGGCCGTGGCCACATGAACGAGGCCCTGCGAGCGCTGCTGCACCACGGTTTCACCGCGATGAACCTGAACCGCATCGAGGCCGACATCGACCCGCGCAACCGCGGCTCGGCGGCCAGCCTCGAGCGGCTCGGCTTCACCCGCGAAGGCCACCTGCGCGAGCGCTGGATCGTCGGCGACGAGGTGTCGGACAGCTGGCTCTACGGGTTGCTGCGGCGCGAGTGGGAAGCGATGAAGATGTCCGGAAGCGGCGACCGCTGACGCGCCGCCGCACGGCACACCGGAGCACACGATGGCCTCGATCCACCAGCACATCTCGATCAACGTCCCGGCCCGCGAGCTGTGGGATGCAGTGCGCGACATCGGCGCGCTGCACACCCGGCTGGTGCCCGGCTTCGTCACCGACTGCCGGCTGGAGGACGGGGGCGGCGCCCGCGTCGTGACCTTCGCCAACGGCGTGGTGGCCCGCGAGTTGATCGTCACCCTCGACGACGGCGAGCGCCGGCTGGTGTGGAGCGCGGCCGGCGGCCGGCTGACGCACCACAATGCCTCGGCCCAGGTGTTCGAGGACGGCGCCGACCGCTGCCGCCTCGTGTGGATCGCCGACCTGCTGCCCGACACGATGGCCCCGGCGATCGCCGCGATGATCGGGCAGGGCCTGCAGGCGATGAAGAAGGCGCTGGAATCCGCCGCGGCCCCGGGCCACAATGCGCCCCTGCACGAACCGCCCGCCTGAAAGGAAGACCTCGATGACCTTCGACCACATCGGCTTCAACGTCAGCAACTTCACCGCGATGCGCAGCTTCCTCGTCACTGCGCTGGAGCCGCTGGGCATCGGCATCACGAAGGAGGCCGAGGGCTGGGCCATGATCGGCCGCGAGGGCCAAGGCCAGTTCTGGTTCGGCTCGTTCGGCAACGCACCGGGGCCGATCCACATCGCCTTCGCGGCGCAAGACCGCGAGCAGGTGCGCCGCTTCCACGCCGCCGCGCTGGCCGCGGGCGCGAAGGACAACGGCGCCCCCGGCCTGCGGCCGCACTACCACCCGAACTACTACGGCGCGTACGTGATCGGCCCGGACGGGCACAACTTCGAGGCTGTCTGCCACAGCCCGCAGGCGTAGCCGCGACACTGCCAGCTCAGGCCACGAACCGGCAGCTCGACGCCGGCGTGCGCGTGTCCATGTTGCGGCCGCGGTTCAGGTGGTCGTCGATCTCGGCGGCACAGCCCAGCATGCGCGGGATCAGGAAGATCGTGAACGCCGCCGTCTCCAGGTCGCGCTCGGCCAGTTCGCCGCGCCGCAGCCGCTTCCACAGCATCTTCAGCAGCAACGATGCGATCACCGCATCGATGTTGACGCAGTAGACGTTGCGCGACACGCCGGCGTCGAGCAGCGCCTGCACCAGTGCGCGGTAGTAGGCGTGGAACACGTTGTGCTCGCCGCGCTGCTCGAGCAGCTGCGCGATGAAGACCTCGCGCGGGTCGTGGTTGACCGGCTTGTCCTTGAAGACCGGGTGGTTCACGCCCGGCAGTTTCGCGATGTCGGTGCTGCCGATGCTGCGGCGCTCGGCCTTGTAGCTCGCATAGCGCTGCGCGGTGCGCCACGCGAGCGCCGCCAGGTCGATGCCGTGCTCCGGATCGGCCGGGTCGGCCAGCCGGGTGTCGCGGAACTGCTCGTTCAGGAACGCGATGCCCTCGTAGCCGTTGCCGCCATGCGTGTAGCCGGTGTGCGTCAGGAAGCCCATTAGCGCCTTGTTCAGCTGCACGCGCTGAGCGGCCTCGGGGCCATCGGCCGACACTGCGCCCTTCGCGCCCTGCGCCGAGATCGCCCCCGGACCGTTCGTCAGCAGCAAGCCGAACAGCGTCTGGCAGACGAACAGGTCTTCATCGACCGGCGGCAGCCCGATCAACGCGGCGAACGCGATCTCGGTCAGCGAACAGCGGCCCAGCAACTGCGCGTCGTCGAAGCTGCAGAACTGCCCGGCCTGGTGGCGCGTGTCCGGTGCCGAAGCACCGATCAGCGTGCCGAACAAGGCCATCCACCACGGCAGGCTCTCGGCCGTGAGGCGCGACACGCGCTTGGCCATCAGCGGCGTCCAGGCGAGCGTGGTCGTGATGGCGGCGAGCACGGCATCGGCCGTCGGATGGCCCGGCAGCGCACGCAGCCAGCGCAGCAGCGCGGACTTTGCGCCGCGCGCATCGAGCGCGGCCAGCAGCGCCTGCGCGCGCGCATCCGGCGTGCCGCTGACCAGCCCTTCACAGCCGAGGATGTCGACCTTGCCGAGGTCGAAGCGCTCGTCCAGCGGGTCCTTCAGCCCGGCCGCGGCGAAGCGGTCGATCAGCAGCCGGGCCGCCTCGCGCGCGCCCTGCTGGCCGCGCGGCCCGACGATCGCCACGGCGGCCGCCAGCACCGCGTTCGGCGCGTTGCCGGCCTCGCGCGCCGCCTGGGCTGCCGCCAGCATCGGCGTGCCGTGCAGGTTGACGTGCGCGGCGATCGCCGTCGCGACGAGCCGCCGGTCGTTCTCGTCGCCGGCCTCGTGCAGCAGCGCCAGCTTGACGAGCGATTCGAACGCCAGCGTCGCCGCCTGCAGCATCGAGACGCCGTGCAGGCTGCTGAGCTGCGTCTGCGCATCCATCTGCGACGCGCCGGATGCATCCTTCATCGGTTGCCGCGGCACGATGCCGCCCACCTGTCGGTTCACCTGCTCGACCTGCGCGGCATACGGCGCGGCCGGCGCCACCACCTRCAGCGCGAGCGCCGGCGGCAGCGCCAGCCCGGCGTCGGACGCGAACCAGGGCTTCAGCACCAGGCTGCCCTCGGGCTCGAAGTCGGGCAGCGTCGCGTTGGCCCGCATCACCGCCAGCAGCGCGGCCGGGATGTGCGCGATGTTGGTGACCAGCGCGCCGCGCGCCGAGAAGCGCGGTTCCTCGGGCGTGAAGATGCCGTCGACGCCGAACTTGTCGAGGAACCAGCGCTCCTTCGCCAGCGCATCGTCCTCGCAACCGGCCATCGCGCCGGCATGGCCCACCGCGCGCGTCAGCCGGCGTTTCCAGCGGCCGACCACGCAGGCCACCACCGGTTTCGTGAAGTGGGCGTCGAGCTCGTAGGTGCCGCCCGGCTCGCAGTACAGCAMCGCGGCCTTGCTGCGCGCGTCGTTGGCGAGTGCGAACGCGAACTCGGGCGCGGCGTAGTGGATGTAGACGTCCTTGCCGCTGGAGACCACCGTGGTCGTGCCCCAGCCGCTCATGCGCAGGTATTGCGCGATGGTGGTCGAGAAGCCGCCGGAGTTCGAGAAGATCGCGATCGAGCCCGGCCGCAGCGTGTCGCCCGGCGCATCGCCGCCGAGCGCGCCACCGATGCGCACCCGGTTCCAGGCGTCGGCCACGCCCAGCCCGTTGGCGCCGAAGATGTCGACGCCGGCCTGCTGGCCCATCGCGCGGATCTCGCGCGCATCGTGCACCGGGATCTTCTCGGTGACGATGAAGATTTTCTTCAGCTGCGGGTTCACGCGGATCAGCTCGGCCACGCCGTCGCGCGCGGCCGCCGGCGGCAGGTAGACCACACCGCAGTTGAAGCGGTGCCCGGCCTGCAGGCCGTCGCGCACGTTGTTGTAGACCGGGATGTCGCCCGACGCGGTGGTGAGCACCTGCCCGCCCTTGCCCGGCGCGGTGCCGAACACGACGTTGCCGCCCGACCAGGCATGGCCGATCGGCGTCACCTCGCTCGATTCGGCCCCGAGGATGTTGAGCACGCAGACGCGGTCGTCGCGCGTCGCGATCTGCGCCAGCGAGCTGGTGCCCACGAAGTACCTGAAATCGCCGACGCCTTGTTTCTGGAGCGGGTTCATCTGCATGGTGTTGCTCTCCTGGTGAGGGGTCTCATGCCGACGCCGGCAGGCCCAGCCCGGCCGCGAGCTGCGCGCGCCCGCCGGACTTCATCCACGCATCGGCCTGCTTCGCGTACGAGATCACCTGGCTGATGTCCGAATCGAAGCCGAACATCCGGTATGGCAGCCCGAGCTGGTCGCAGGTGTCGCGCAGCACCGCCATGCCGCGCACCAGGTTCGGCCCGCCGCGCCCGAGCACGACGTACAGCGGCGTGGCGCCGTGCAGGCCGACGTGCTCGCGCAGCGCGTCGGCGATCGCGCGCAGCGTCTCGTGGATGTCGGTGTTGTTCGACTTGCCGCCGATGATGAACAGCACGTTGGCCTGCTTCAGCCAGTGCCGGAAGCAGATGCGCGCGACCTCTTTCATCTTCTCGTACGGCGGGTTGCCGCCGAAGTCGGACGAGATGATGGCCGCGTCGCCGAGCATCTCGGTCACCAGCGAATTCGCGCCGCCGCCGAAGGTGGGCGCGAGGATGGTGCCGCCGTCGTTGACGACGTAGACATCGCTCTGCCCCTGGTGCGTGCGCAGTTGGTTGATCTCCTGCTCGAAATCGGAGTGATCAGCGGTGAACAGGTGCGCCGGCAGGCCGAGCCGCGCCCAGCGCGGATCGTCGCGGTCGAAGCCGCACTTGAAGTCGCAGGCCACCGGCACCAGCCGGCCCTTCGCGTCCTCGCGCAGGCGGATCGGGTTCAGCTCGAGCGTCGTCATGCCGAAGTCGTGGAACAGGTCCCACAGCTTGGGCAACTGCTGCACCAGCGGCGAGATGATCTCGCGCGGCGCGCCGATCTCGCTGAGCGCGTTCGCGACGACGAAGGCCTTCAGGCCGGTCAGCGGATCGAACGGGACGACGGCGATCTCGCGGCGCTCGACCTCCTCGATGTCGACGCCGCCGCGGTGCGTCAGCGTCATCGTCGGTGCCCGGAAGCGGGTCGAATCGGTGATCGAGAAATAGACCTCGTGCCGCGCCGGCACGCCGGCCTCGAAGGTGACGCCGTTGGCCTTGGCGCGCTGCCCGCCCACCGCGTGCTCGGCGAAGTACAGCCGCTCCTTCTCGGCCAGCGCCGCGCGCAGGTCGCTCGCCCGCCCCAGCAGCCCGGCCTTGCCCTTCTGGCCGATGCCGCCCTTGAACATCGGTTTCACGAACACCTGCCCATGGCGATCGATCAGCGACTTGATCTCTTCCTCGCTCGCGCCGGGCCCGAGCACCTCGGTGGCGGGGAAACCGACGAACTGCAACAGGCGCGCTCCGTGGAACATGCCGGTGATCTGCATGGGGTGTCTCCTTGTCGCTGTCGTTGCCAGGCGGTGCCGCAACGTGGCCGCGATGGTGCGCAGCCGGCCTGTCGAACCGCTGTCATCCGACGTTCATTCGGGCTATTCGACGCACAATGTCGCCCTTCCCCGACCCGCTCTGGAGAACGACGATGCCGATGCCCGAGACGCTGAAGAGCTTCATCGCGATGGTCGAGCGCAACGCGCACGCCGAGGCCTGCGAGGCGTTCTACACCGAGCGTTCGACGATGCAGGAGAACCAGTCGCCGCCACGCATCGGCCGCGACGCGCACGTGGCGGGTGAGCACAAGGTGATGGCGCGTGCGCGGTCGGTGCGCTCGCAGTGCGTGCGGCCGGTGCTGGTGAACGGCGACCACGTCGTGATCCGCTGGATCTTCGATTTCGAATGGCTCGACGGCAGCACGACCCACATGGAAGAGCTCGCCTGGCAGCGCTGGGAGGGCGAGCGCATCGCCGAAGAAACCTTCTTCTATGATCCGGCGCAGCGCGTACCGCGCCCCGCGCCGCGCTGAGAAGCCGTGAACGATTCCGGAGCACCTCGATTGGCACTGACCTGGACCACCACCTGGCACGGCATCGGCTGGGATGAACTCGAGGCGCTGTACCGCGCCGCGCCGCTGGGCACGAAGACGGCCGCCCTGTTGCAGACCGTGTTCACGAACAGCCGCTTCTGCTGCTTCGCGCGCGAAGCCGGCGGCCGGCTGGTCGCCGCCGGGCGGGTGCTGTCCGATGGGGCCGACTGCGCCTATGTGTGCGATGTCGCGGTGCACCCGGACCAGCAGGGGCGCGGCGTGGGGGCCGAGGTGATGTCGCGGCTGCTCGCGATGTGTGCCGGGCACCGCAAGATCATCCTCTACGCCGTCCCCGGCAAGGAAGCCTTCTACCGCAAGTTCGGTTTCAGGCCGATGCGCACCGCGATGGCCGTCTTCGACGACGAGGCGACCGCCTTCAGCAAGGGATTCATCGATGTCGAGTGAGGGCTGGGACGGCTTCTCGCTGGCGATCGCCGGTGCCTGAGCCGATGCACCCGGAGCGCTGGCCGGCGCAGGCGGCCCTCGCGATGATCGGCCTGTACCAGCGCTTCGTCTCGCCGCACAAGGGCTTTCGCTGTGCGCATGCGGTGCAGACCGGTCGGCGCGGCTGCTCGGCGCTGGGCGCCCGCGCGATCCGCCGCCACGGGCTGTGGAACGGCCTGGGCGTGCTGGGCTGCCGGCTCGATGCCTGTGCGCTGAGCCACGAGGCCTTGCAGGCGGCACGCCATCGGCCGCGGCCGCATCCGCAATCGGGCCTGTGCGACTTCGATTGCGGCGGGGCCGATTGCAACCCGTTCGACTCCTGCGACGTGGCGGAGTGCGCCTGCGATGCGCTGGACTGCGCCGACTGCGTCGATCGCAAGAAGCGCTGCAGCCGCAACTCGTCGGCCGATGCCGCGCGCGAGCGCGTCGCCGCGCGGCAGAATCGGCACAAGAATCGACGAGAGGACCGGCAGCCGTCCGCGGCGCCTGCCCCGCCCACGCCACCCGCTGGCCCACCCAAGGAGCCCTGATGCGCACCGTCCTGTTCCTGACCGCCGGCCTGCTGCTGCTCGGCTCGATGCTGGTGCTGGCCCGCCTGTTCGTGGCCCACTACCCGGCCGCGGTGACCTGGGCCGGCGCCGGCTTCCTGGTGCTGTGGCTGTTGATCTGCGCCGTCAACATGTGGGTCGGCGTCGCGCGCGCGGGCTACTCGGTTGCCGAGGAGCTGCCGATCCTGCTGCTCAATTTCGCCGTGCCGGCCGCGATCGGCGTGCTGCTGGCCTGGAAGCTTCGCTAGGAAGTCATCGCGATGTGCCGCAACATCAAGACCCTGTTCAACTTCGAGCCGCCGGCCACCGAGCTGGAGATCCGCGACGCCTCGCTGCAGTTCGTGCGCAAGCTCAGCGACTTCACCGTGCCGTCCAAGGCCAACGAAGCGGCGTTCGAGCGCGCGGTGGCCGAGGTCGCCGCGTCGGCGCGCGCACTGATCGATTCGATGGTGACGAACGCCGAGCCGCGCGACCGCGAGGTCGAAGCCGCAAAGGCCCGCGCACGATCCGCCGAACGCTTCGGCAGCCGAGCCTCGTAACCCGATCAACCCCCACTTGTTCGCTTGTCATCTCTCAACAGGCAGGGCGGTGGCAGAAGGCGCGGGTGGGGAGTCTGGGGAGCGCCAATAAGGGAGTGGCGCCGGAGCTGGCTGGTTTCATGGCCCGCGTGCGCAGCACGCTTCGTGAACTGACTGTCGCCCACTGTTTGACCACAGCGAGCGAAGCGAGCGGAGGGAGTTTGGGCGACGGGCCATGAAACCAGTCAGCGCAGGGTAGTCAGCGCCCCGCCAGGGGCGATGACCGCCGCGACCGGCGCGCCCCACACTCCCCACCCGCGCCTTCCGCAACAACAACGACGAACCTAGGCCTTCAGCATCTCCGCCATCTTCGCCAGCAGGTCGGGCTTCGAGAACGGCTTGTCCAGCCCGGCGCAGCGCGTCGCCTTCAGGAACTCGCTCGCATCGGGCGACAGCGTGTCGCCGGTGACGAACAGGAAGCGCTGCGCCAGTTCCGGCTGCCGCGCCGATGCGGCCCGCCACAGCGCCGCGCCGTCCATGTCGGGCATGCGCAGGTCGGACACCACCGCATCGAAGCGCGCCGCTTCCAGCAGCTCCAGCGCGACCGCACCGGACAGCGCCGTCGCCACCGCATAGCCGGCACGCTCCAGCATGTCGCGCAGCAGCTCGRCCAGCTCGGGCTCGTCGTCGACCACCAGCACCTGCGCCAGCGCCGGCACCTCGGCCGGCGGCGGGGCCGGTTCGTCGGGCACCGGTTCGGCCTCGCCGCTCAGCGGCAGGCTCAGGCGGAACGACGCGCCCTGCGCCGTCGACTCGAGCACCAGGTCACCGCCATGCTCTCGCGCCACCGAGCGCGACACCGACAGCCCGAGCCCGGTGCCCAGCCCCTCCGGCTTGGTGGTGAAGAAGGTCTCGAACAGCCGCGCGCGCACCTCGGGCGCCACGCCCGGACCGGTGTCGACGACGCGCAGCCACACGCGCGGCTCGCGGTCGGTGCGGCGCTGCTCGACACCGGTGCTGATGTGGATGCGCCGCTCGCCGGTCGTCATCGACAGCGCCTGCTGCRCATTGACCATCAGGTTCAGCACGATCTGCGAGATCTGGTCGCCATCGCCCATCACGCCCGGCAGCTGCGGCATCAGGTCGAGCTGCAGCGCGACGTTGTGGCTGCGGTAGGTGTAGCCCAGCAGGTCGGCCGACGCGCGCACCAGGTCGTTCAGCACCACCACGCCACGCTGCGACGGGCGGCTGCGCGCCATGTTCAGGAAGGTGCGCACGATGCGCCCGCAGCGCTCGGCGGCCTCGCGGATGCGCTGCACGTCGTGCTGCAGGTCGGGCCGGTCTTCGCCTCTCTGCTCGATCAATTTCTCCTCGAGCAGCGTGGCGCGCCCCATCACGATCGCGAGCGGGTTGTTCAGCTCGTGCGCGACGCCGGCCAGCAGGCTGCCCATCGCGGTGAGCCGCTCGCCCTGGCGCAGCGCCTCGCGCTGGCGCTCGATCTCGCGCGCGGCGTCGTGGCGCTCGGACACGTCGGCGATCGACGCGGTGTAGAACGCGGTGCCGCCGACATCGCTGCGCCACAGCACCATCTCGATCGGGAACTCGCTGCCGTCGGCGCGCAGCGCGTGCAGCTCCATGCGCTTGCCGAGCACGTGCGGCGGCCCGCCCGCCTGCATGCGGCGCAGGCCCGCCTCGTGCGCCGCGCGGTGGCGCTCGGGCACGATCACCTCGCTGACCGGCAGCCCGACCACGTCGGCGCGCCGGCGTCCGAAGATCGCCTCGGCCGACGGGTTGAACTCGACGATGCGGCCGTCGGCGTCGGTGGAGATCAGCGCGGCGAGCGCGTGGTCGACGATCGCCGACTTCAGCGCCTCGCTGGCGCGCAGCTGCTCCTGGCGCAGCGCGAGTTCCTCTTCGCCCTGGCGCAGGTCGGTGTGGTCGAGCCCGCAGACCACCACCGCCTGCACCGGCCCGCCGCCCGGCGTGTACGGCACCAGCACCTGCTCGCGGTAGCGGCGGCCCTGCTGCTGGTAGTGCACCCAGCCCTGCAGGTGCAGCGACTCGCCGGCGAACAGCCGCTCGAAGATCGGCACGAAGTTGCGGTAGACGCCGTCGTCGAGCACCTCGGACATGTGGTGGCCGATCACGCGCTCGGACGGCAGGCCCATGAAGCGCAGCGCCTCGAGGTTGGCGTACAGGTAGCGCCCGTCGCGGCCGACCACCGCGACGCGGGTGTTGATGTGCTCCAGCAGCACGCCCATYAGCACCGGGTCGAGCATCGGCAGCGACGGCGGCTCCGCCCCCCAGCGCGTCGTCGACCAACGCAGCTCACGCTGGTCAGAGCCGGCGTCGCCGTTCGAGCTCATGACAGCGGCGCCGCGAACCCCAGCACCACGCGCCGCGTCTGCGCCGACTTCTTCTCGATCTTCGTCACCACCACCGCGCCGATGTCGGCGGTGTTCGCGACATGCGTGCCGCCGCAGGGCTGCAGGTCGACCCCTTCGATCTCCAGCACCCGCACGCGCCCGAGGCCGCGCGGCGGCTGCACGCTCATGCTGCGCACCAGGCCGGGGTTGGCATCGAGCTCGGCCTCGCTGATCCAGCGGTGGCGCACCGGGTGCGCGCCGGCCACCAGGCGGGCGAGGCCGGCGGTCAGTGCCTCCTTGTCGAGCGGGTTGGTCATGTGGAAATCGAGCCGCGCCGAGTCGGCGGTGATCGAGCAGCCGTCGACCGGGTGCGGCACCAGCGCGCACAGCAGGTGGGTGGCCGTGTGGAAGCGCATGTGGCGCTCGCGGCGCGCCCGGTCGATGCGGGCGGTCACCGGCTGGCCGGGCGCCAGGGTGGCGAGCAGCGCCTCCTGGCCGGGCGCCGGCACATGGACGATCTCGCCCGGCGCCACGCCCTTGCGGGTGTCGGCGATCTGCAGCACGCGGCCGTCGGCCAGCCGCAGCTCGCCGCGGTCGCCGGCCTGCCCGCCGCCGAGCGGGTAGAACACGGTGCGGTCGAGCTGCACGCCGGTCTCGCCGAGGGCGGTGATGCGCGCCTCGCATTCGTCGAGCGCGGCGTCTTCGCGGAACAGTTCTTCAGTGGTCATCGCGTGCATCCTGGCCGTGGTCGTGGCGTCAAGCGGGGTCGGTGATGAAGCGGCGCAGCACGTCGAAGGCCTCGTTCGGCTTCTCGCGCCAGGCGCCGTGGCCGATGCCGGGGAACGACTGGAACTGCCGCCAGCGCGCAGGCAGCGCCGCGGCGATGTCCTGCGCATCTTCGAGCGGGCACACCGGGTCGAGTTCGCCGGCCAGCACCAGCACCGGACATTGCGCGGCGGCCAGTCCGGGCAGCAGGTTCATCTGCCGCTGCTCGCCGCGGATGAAGGCCTGCAGGATCTCGGGGGCGGTGAAGCGCCAGGGCGCGCTCTCGACGCGGCCGACCAGGCTCGGGTTGTACAGCGGCTTGCAGACGCGCTGGTAGACGGCGTTGTTCTCGTCGCTCGGATCGGCCCAGAAGCGCTCGGCCACGTCGCGCGCCTCGCGGCCGCCGAGCTGCTCGAACATCGCCAGCTTGCGCGGCATCGCCATGCTGCCGGCAGTGCTCGACAGGATCACCTTGGCGGCATGCGCCGGGTGGCGCGCGATGTAGCGTTGTGCGACGAAGCCGCCGAACGACTGGCCGAGCACGATCGGCTTGACGATGCCGAGCGCATCGCACAGCCGCACCACGTCGTCGGCCCAGGTGTCCAGCGTCCACTCCGACGGCGGGCGGCGGTCGCTCATGCCGTGGCCGCGGTGGTCGTAGTAGACGACCTGGGCCAGGTCGGCCAGGCGGGAGAACAGCGGCTTGAAGGCGACGTGGTCGAACCCCGGACCGCCGTGCAGCAGCACCAGGCTGGGCTTTTCCCGCACACCGTTGCCGTCGGGGACGTGGCCGGGGCCTTCGACGTCGACGAACAGCCTCACACCGGGCTCGATCTGGATGCGCACGCGCTGGCCTTCGTTGTTCAACCAGGGGCGATCTTGCCACGCCCGGCCGCGCGCGAAGGAAGGCTAGCCTCCGGCCAGCAGGCGCTGCCGTTTCTGGGTCTGGTCGATGTAGCGCTGCAACGCGCGCGACACGTCGCTGCTCGGGTTGACGATCTCGCAGCCGAGGCGCACGCCGCGCGAATCGGGGTTGATCGAGGTCACGTGCTGCAGGCGCAGCGCGACGTGCACCCGCGTGTCGACATCGAGGTCCATCTGCACGCCGTTGAGCACCACGCCGGCCGGCAGCGGCGGCACGTCGTCGGGCAGGAACAGCGCGCAGCCGCCGATGCTCACGTCGAGCACGCGCAGCGCGAGCGGCATCTCGTGGATGGCCGGGTGGCGCACGCGCGCCACCGGCGTGCTGCGCAGCAGCGGGCGCACGCGGAACCCGCTGCGGCGCTGGAAGCGGAACAGCTCGCGCGGCATCGCGCAGTTCAGCACCGCGTTGCGGCCGTTGTGCACCATCACCAGCCCGACCGCGTCGAACTGCAGCTTGATGCTGTCCAGGTAGGCGACCGCGACGGCGTCCGCCGACTCGACCAGCGCCTGCACCTGGTTGTTCTCGCCTTCGGCACTGAAGCTGATCAGGCCGCGCACCGGGTCGATCGACCACAGCGTGGTGGTGTAGTTGGCGCYGTCGCTGCCGTTCAGGTGGACGATCACGTTGCCGTCCTGCAGCCGCTTGAGCATCGCCAGCACCTCGGGCACGGCGGAGAGGCGGAAATCGTCCAGCCCGCCATGGGTGGCGGCCAGCACGTCCAGCGGCATCGGCATCGTGTCCAAATTCGGCTCCGGTCGGCGGGACGGCCCGCCGCGATCAGTGAACGTCAGCGAACGGCTCAGTGAACGGTCTTCGGCTTGCCGGCGAGGATCGCGTCCAGGTCTTCCAGCCACGGTTCGGCCAGGTGGCGGATCTCGGCATCATTGACCAGGATGCGCTGCATGATGCGCGATTTCAACTGGGCTTCCTCGGAATCCAGCGGGCGCTGCGCGGCGGCGTGCTTGAGCTGCGAGATCAGCACGGCGCAGGCGCCTTCGAGCTTGACCACGTGGTCCCAGTTGCCGACGCGGGCGGCTTCGAGCATGTCCTGGCTGGCGCGCTCGATGGCTTCGTAGTAGTTCAACAGGGCCTTGTTCATGGGGTGGTCTCCGTTGTCGTTCGACCGGTCGATCTGGAAATGCTTCATGGTGTGCGGGTCCTGGCTCAGGCGGCGGTCTTGATGTCGATCTCGGCCCAGGCGCTGCGCAGGGGCTCGATCAGTTGCACGCATTCGTCGAGGGCCGCCTCGTCGCTGTGCAGGTTGGCTTGCGTCAGGCGCAGGGCCATGTAGGCGTACAGGTCGTTCAGCTGGGCGGCGAGCGCGCCACCGTCCTTCAGGTTCAGGCCGGCCTTCAGGCCTTCATCGACGATGCGCACCGCGCGGCCGAGGGCACGGCCCTTCTCCTCGATCTTCTTGTTGCGGATGGCGCCACGCGCCTGGGCGATGCAATCGATCAGCCCGTCGAACAGCATGGCGATCAGCTGGTGCGGCGATGCGCCGTCGACCCCGGTGCCGACCTGCACTGCCTGGTAGGCATTGCTGCGGCCGCCGAAGGGCGATGCGGAGTAGTCGGAACCGAACATGTTCTTGGCCTTGTGCGTGACTGGATGCACTGTTTATCGGCCCGCCCCGCGCGGCCTTTAGGCCGCACAAGTGGGGTGAAACAGGGTCCATTTCTCCCTCAAGTGTGAAGGGATGTTGCAGGCACCTGCTCCAGTGAAAACACCGTCCGGACCGGGGTCTGACGGTGTTGCACGGATCGACCGGAGTGCGCCCCTGCGGGGCGCTCCTTCAGCCTGTGCTCTTGTTCCAGTTGGCGATCTGCTGCGTGATGTAGGTGCTGAGCGTGTTCAGCCCCGCCATCTTCGTGTCGAGCGCGGTGTACTGGGCGCGCAGGCGCTTCTCGGTGTTCGTCATCCGGTCAGTGATGTCGTCCTGCCGTTCCTGGTTGTCCTTCAGCGTGCTGTTCAGCCCGCTGGTGCGGGCCGCCAGCGAGCCGTCGGTGCCCAGCACCTGGTCGCCCAGCGCGCGCAGCTTCTGCGCGAAGCCGTCGTTGGCCGAGTCGGTCGCGTCGCTGTTGGCGAACGCCTTCTTCATCTCRCTCAGGTTGCCCAGTGCGCTGGTCAGCTTGGTGTCGTTGACCTTCAGCGTGCCGTCGGTCTGGATCTCCAGCCCGATCGACGACAGCGTCGGGAACGCGCTCGAGGCCGAGCCGGTGCCCGTCAGCATCGTGCGCAGCTGGCGCTGCAGCGACACCGCGGTGCTATCGCCCTGCAGCGTGCCGGCCGTCTTGGTCGAATCGTCGTACTTGGTCTGCGTCTTCAGCAGCGACGCCAGCCCGTTGTAGGCGGCCGTGAAGTTCGTGAGCGCGCTCTTGATCGAGGTGTTGTCCTGCGCGACGCTGACCTGTACGTCACCGGTGGTGACCTTCTGCAGGTTCATCGTCAGGCCCTGCACCACGTCGTTCAGCGTGTTGCTCGCCGAGGTGATGTCCAGGCCGTTGATCCTCGCCTGCGCATCGGCGGCGGTCTGGGTGCGCGTCATCGCGGCGCTGCCGTCGGTCGCGTCGTACGCGAAGGCCGAAGGGCCGGCGCCGCTCGCCGTCACCCGGAAGCCGTTGCCGACGCCGGTGGCCGTCGACGACAGCACCAGCCGGGCGCCGCTCGAATCGGTGACGATGGAGGCGGAGACACCGCCGCCCGCCGAATTGATCTTGTCGCGCACGTCGGCCAGCGTGTCGGTCGCGCTGATCGCGATGTTCATCGAGTTGATGGTCGCGCGGGCCTTGAAGCCCGGCTCGCCGATGTCCCAGCTGCCGACGTCGATGGTCAGTGCGCCTTCGCCGACGACGGTGCTGCTGGAAGCGAAGCTGGTGCTCGCCACCGACTGTGCGGCAGCCAGCTTCTGCACGCTGACGGCATAGTTGCCGGCTGCGGCGCTGGAGCCGCTGGACACGGTGACGGAGGAGGTGTCGGCGGAGGTGGCCGCCGTCGCGCCCCAGGTGGTGGAGCGCGTCAGCGCGAGCGCGGCGTCGCGGAAGGCCGACACCGAGGATTGAATGGAGCCGTAAGCGGAGATCTTGGTCTGGATCTTCGACGCTTCGGTCTGCAGTTGCGTGACGGGCAGCTTTTCGACCGTCATCAACTTCGTGATGATCGATTCGACGTCGAGGCCGCTGCCGATCCCCGCTGATGTAACTGATGCCATGACCGTGACCTTTCGGAAGAGTGGACGGCAAGCAGAGGAAGCCTCGCTGCCACTGTCCTAAAAGAAGGAAGGCTTCCCCCAAGGGGAATCCGATATCGCGTGTATCGGAGTCACAGCCGGCAACTTGAGCCCCCGGGTGCGAAATTTTTCACGCACCACGTCTCACTCGTCGTTCATCAGCCCTTCAGCAGCTGCAGCACCTGCTGCGGCAGCTGGTTGGCCTGGGCCACCATCGCGTTGCCGGCCTGCTGCAGGATCTGCGAGCGGCTCAGCGCGGCGGTTTCGGCCGCGAAGTCGGCGTCCATGATGCGGCTGCGGGCGGCAGACTGGTTCTCGACGTTGGTCTGCAGGTTCGAGATCACCGAATCGAAGCGCGACTGGCTCGCACCGTAGGTGGCGCGGGTGTCGTTCACCAGGTTCAGCGCCTGGTCGATGCTGTCGATCACGGTGGCCAGCGTCGCCGAGGTGGTCGTGCTGTCGATCACGGTCGTCGCGGCGGTCACCGCGGTGATCGAGGCATCGACGGTCAGGTCGACGGTGTTGATGTCGATCGTGTCGTTGACCGTCGTGTTGGCGCCGACCTGGAAGGTCTGCGTGCCGGTCGACGCGAGGATCGGCTGGCCGTTGAACGTGGTGCCCGCCAGCACGCGGCCGATTTCGGCCGACAGCTGCTGGAATTCCTTGTTCAGCGAATCCTTGTCGCTGCCGCTGTTGGTCGAGTTGCGGGCCTGCACCGACAGTTCACGCATGCGTTGCAGCGCATCGCCCACCTTGGACAGCGCGCCTTCAGCGGTCTGCGCCAGAGAGATGCCGTCGTTGGCATTGCGCACCGCGACGTTCATGCCGCGCACTTGCGCGTTCATGCGTTCGGCGATCGCGAGACCGGCGGCGTCGTCCTTCGCGGAGTTGACGCGCAAGCCGGACGACAGGCGCTGCATCGAGACCGCCAGGGCGGACTGGGATGAATTCAGGTTTCGTTGCGCGTTCAGCGAAACGATGTTCGTGTTGATGGTTTGTGGCATGAAGCACTCCTCAAG
>NZ_JBFUCB010000046.1:0-18931 GCF_056405435.1 Rhizobacter sp. P1_G5
ACACCGAACATGAAGTGTTTGCCGTCAGGCAGATGCAGCGTCAGCCCGATGCCGTGCGAATAGCCGAAGCGGGCTTGCTGCTCCCACTTCTCGCCCTGGCCCACCGAGGTGTACGTCTTCTGATCCCAGATGATGGGAACACTCTGTCGCTTGCAATGCTGCATCACCGGGTCGGTGCGGCCATTGCCCACCTCCTCGAACGAATCCCGGTACGCCGACGGCGCATTGTCGACGGCGATGAATTCCGGGTCGCCCAGGAAATGGTCGATGACCGTGATGGCGCTGACTTTCTCGAAGCCGAGTTGCTGTGCAAAGCGAACGATCTCGCCCTGGAACTCCTCGCGGGTTCCAGCTTGCAGCACCGACATGTACCCACCTTGCAGCATGGTCCTCTCACCTCGCAACCGTTTGCTCCGGCCTCACTACCTCAAGCGACCCTGACAGGTCTTACAGCTGACAGAGATTACAGCTGGCAAGGTTTACAGCTAGGCGCGACCGTGACTTGACCACATTATTGGCCAATCACAAAACTCAGGGATCAACACGATCAACCGCTATGACGCCTGCATGGACCATCTACGCCTGGCCGCCCGTCAAGTGGCAGGCGGACAGTACCCCCGATCTTCACTTCGTGCATTTGGGCACACGCGTGTTGAATCCTGGTGACGATGCCGGGCCGAGCACCGGCCAGACGCTGTGGGGCGGGCCGCTCTCCGAAGGCGCGGCCGGCGTGGCGTGGGACTGGGTGCAACTCGAGCAGGGGATCGTCGCGATGGCCGACCCGCTCGGCCTGATCACGAACCTGCAGTTGCTCGGTGCCGGTGGCGAGAAGCTGAGCGGCATGGAAGTGGCGATGCGGCTCAACGAGATCGTGCACACGCTGCCGTGGCAGAACGAGGTGCAGCGGGCGCTGGACCGCGCGGCCTGACACGCGGCCTGCGGGCCGCACCATCGATTCAGCCTGCGGCGAGCACCATCTCGGTGTGCGGGATGCCGTCTTCGAGGTAGCGCTCGCCGACCACCACGAACCCGAAGCCCGCATAGAAGGCCTCCAGCCGCGACTGCGCCGAGATGCGGATTCCGTGCCCCGGCAGCACCTCGTGCGCATGCGCGATCGCGCGCCGCACCAGCTCGCGGCCGAGACCCAGGCCGCGCGCGGCCTCGCTGGTGATCACGCGGCCGATCGACGGCTCCACGTACTTCGCGCCGGGCGGCAGCACTCGGGCATACGCGAACGGCTGGCGCTGCGCAGGCAGCCACGCGGCGAGGTGCCACGCCGCCTCGTCATGGCCGTCGACATCGAGGTAGGCGCAGTTCTGCTCGACCGAGAAGACCTGCTGGCGCGTCATGTAGATGTCGTGCAGCTCGCGCAGCGAGAGTTCGTCGAAGCGGCAGAAGCGCCATTGCAGCGCGTCGAGGGAAAGAGGTGAAGTGCTCATCCCCGCATGCTATCGAACGGCGGCAGCGCGCAGGTGCTTCGCCACGAAGACGACGCTCACCACCGTCAGCACCGTGCAGACCGCCAGCGAGACCGCCACCGGCTGCATCGCCAGCGCCTCGCCCTTCAGCACGCGCGTCATCAGCGTGAACTGCGCGAGTCCCGGCACCCAGGCGTGCCACCAGGCTTCGCCAGTCTGGTTGAAGAGCGTCATCAGCGGCAGCAGCGAGGCCGCGAGCACCACCACCGTGCTGTTCGCCTGGGCCTCCTTGAAGGTCTTGCAGCGGATCGCCACCGCCATCAGCAGTGCCGACAAGGCCGCCGCCAGCGGCAGCAGCAGCGCGATGAACAGCATCGCCTCGACCCAGCCGAACTGGAACATCGCCTGCAGCGTGTCGCTGCGCAGCAGCCACTGCGCCGGCAGGAAGCTCAGGCAGCACAGCACTGCGATCAGCATCGCGAGCGCGAACACCGCGCCCCATTTGCCGCCGACCAGCGCCCAGCGCGGTGCCGGGTTGGCCAGCAGGGGCTCCAGCGACCCCCGCTCGCGCTCGCCGGCAGTCGTGTCAAGCGCGGCGTTCAGCGCGCCGTAGACCACCGCCATGATCACGAAGAACGGCAGCATGCCGGTGAGCTGCGCGGCGCGGCCCTGCGCGCTCGCGAGATCGCGCTCCTCGACCTGCATCGGCTCCAGCAGCTGGGGTGAGACGCCGCGCAGCGCCAGGCTCAGCGCGCCGCGCTCGCGGGCATAGGCCGCGAGCAGCCGCTGCACGCGCCCGGCACCGGCCTCGGCCGCCTTGTTGCCGGTGTCGGAGACGATCGCAAGCGCCGGCTGCTCGCCGCGCAGCAGCGCGGCCTCGAAGCCGGGCGGGACCACCAGCACCGGATCGCCGAGCTTCTGCGCGCGCAGCTTCGCTTCGTAGTCGGCTGGCGCCGGCGTCACGACATAGCTCTGCCGCTCGATGAAGTTGCGCAGCGCCGGCGCATGCTCGATGCCCGACACGACCACCTCGCGCTTCTCGGCCTGCGCCTCCAGCGTCGCGATCAGGCTCGACAGCGCGACCAGCACCAGCGGCCCGAGCAGCACGCTCGAGATCAGCACGACGATCAGCGTGCGGCGGTCGCGCAGCGCATCGGCCAGCTCCTTGCGCAGCACGATCAGCAACAACGACAAACCGCTCATGCCGCGTGCTCCGCCTGTGCGAGCTCGTCAGCGAAAGCGAGCTTCACGAATGCCTCCTCGAAGTCCCGCTCGCCGGTCTGCGCGAGCAGCTCGCCCACCGTGCCGCTGGCGACGGTGCGCCCGTGCGACACCACCGAGACGCTGTCGCACAGCCGTTCCACCTCTTGCATGATGTGCGTCGAGAACACGATGCACTTGCCGCCGCCGGCCGGGCTGCGCAGGTGGCGCAGCACCTCGCGCAGTGCGCGCGTGGCGAGCACGTCCAGACCGTTGGTCGGCTCGTCCAGCACGATGTTCGCGGGGTCGTGCACCAGCGCGCGCGCCAGCGCGGTCTTCATGCGTTCTCCCTGGCTGAAGCCGTCGGTGCGGCGCTCCAGCAGCGGCTTCAGGTCCAGCGATTCGGCCAGTGCCTCGGCGCGCGCCTGGGCGGCGTCGCGCGAGAGCCCCTGCAGCCGACCGTAGTAGACGATGTTCTCGCGCGCGCTGAGCCGTGGCGAGAGCCCGCGCGCGTCGGCCAGCACGCCCATGCGCGCCAGCGCCGCCCGCGGCTGCGTCGCGACGTCCAGCCCGTCGACGGCCAGCCGGCCGGCGTCCGGCGTGATCAGCCCGGCCAGCATGCGCAGCGTCGTCGTCTTGCCGGCGCCGTTCGGCCCGAGCAGGCCGGTGATGCAGCCGTCGGGCGCGTGCAGGTGCACGTCGGCGACGGCCTGCACGCTGCGCCCGCGCGCGGCCGTGAAGCGCTTCGCGACGTGGTCGATGTGGATCATGGCGTCGCTCCGGTCTGCAAGGGGACGAAGGCCGGCGGGCGCGGCACCGCGACCAGGCAGCTCGTGTCGAGCGCGAGTGCCGCGGCATTGTCGGCCGCGTCGATGAAGCGCTGTATCAGGTCGCGCGCGCAGCCGACGCCCATCACGCCGTGGCCGGCATTCGGCACCACCACCGAGCGTGCCTGCGCGCCCAGCGCGCGCGCGACGCGCTCCGCGTGGCGCGGCGGGGTGATCGGGTCGAGCCCGCCGCTGAGCAGCAGCACCGGCGTCGCGCTGGCCGCCAGGCGGTAGAACGCCTCGGGCACCGCACCGCGCGGCCAGGTGGCGCAGACGCGCTCGTACAGCGCACCCAGCGTGCGGCCGAAGTCGGCGCCGGGCGGGTCGGTGGCCTGCGCCATCCGCGGCACATCCTCCGCGCAGACCACGCTGAAATGCATGCCCATCGCGAGGCCCATGCCCTTGCGCGCCCCCAGCAGCCCGCCCAGCCCGACCAGGCCGTCGACGCGACCCTGTGCCGCCTCGTGCAGCGCCGTCGGCAGCGCGGCGGCGATCCATGGCGCATACAGCGTGCCGCGCACCGAGCCCAGCACCATCTCGCGCGTCAGTGTGAAGCGCTCGATGCGGCCGGTGAGCGGGTGGGCCGCGCTGACCTCGCGCGGCAGGCTGCCCAGCAGCGCCTTCCAGTCGGCACGCAGCGTCGGGTGCGCGCGCGTGCACTCCGCCTCGGCCTCGCAGGCGGCGAGCAGTGCGTCGAAGGCCTGCTGGCCGTCGGTCGAGAAGCTGACCGGCAGCACCATGTCGGCTGGTGCGACGCCGTCGAGCACGCTGCGCCGCAGCCGGTCGGGAAACTGCCGCTGGTACTCCAGCGCGGCGCGCGTGCCGTACGACGCGCCGAGCAGATTGATGCGCGGGGCGCCCAGCTGCGCGCGCACGGCATCGAGGTCCTGCATCGCGAGCGTGGTCGTGAAGAAGCCGAGGTCGGCCGGCGCGGCGAGCGGGGCACGCGTGGCGAGCCGGTCGCGGCACGCGGCCATGCGGGCGAACTGCCGCGCCGGGTCGGCCTCGTCGGCGAGCGCCGCCTCGCCGGCCTTCGCCTCATCCTCGCACGCGAGCGGTGCCGAGCGTCCGGTGCCGCGCTGGTCGACGAACACGATGTCGCGCCGGTTGTTCAGGCGCTGGAACAGCGGCATCACGCTGCCGGCCAGCGAGATCGCGCTCTGGCCCGGCCCGCCGGCCAGCAGGAACACCGGGTCGGGCAGCTTGCGGCGGGCCATCGCCGGCACGACGACGTAGTGCACGTCGATCTGCGGCCCGGCCGGCCGGGCCGGGTCGAGCGGCCGCCGCACCTGGCCGCAGCGCACCTCGTTGCGCAGCCCGGCCACGCGGCACGGTGTCGTCGCCTCGTCTGCGGCGCGCGCCGGCGCCGCCGCAACGGCGAGCAGGGCCGCCAGCGCCGCGGCAAGCAGCGTGCGCGTCATTCGCCCAGCAGCCGCTTCAACTCGCCGCTGTCGATCAGCCGCTGCACGTCGGTCTGCCCGCCGACCAGCGTGCCCTTGACGAACACCATCGGGAAGGTCGGCCAGCCGGTCCACATCTTCAGCGCCGCGCGGCGCCGCCACAGGCTGAAATAGCTGCCGTACTCCAGGTAGTGGTGCGCGACGCCGGCGGCTTCGAGCGCCCGGCGCACGCCGCGGCAGTGCGGGTTCTGCGCCATGCCGACCACCAGCACCGGGTTCGAGGCGGCGGCCGCCTGCACGTTGTGGACGATGTCCGCGTTCAGCGTCGCGACCTTCTCGCGGATCGCCGGGTGCAATCGGGATTCTTCAAGGACTTGGCGCGGCATGCAGGCTCCAGGGCAGGTCGGTACAAAGGCGGGAGATTAGCCGACACGGGCACCTCCTCGGCCCCGATGGCGTCGCTGGCCCGCCCGCTGTGTAATACCGGGTCCGCCACTCCCGACGAAGGCTCACCATGAAGCTCTACTACAGCCCCGGCGCCTGCTCTCTGTCGCCCCACATCGTGTTGCGCGAGGCCGGGCTCGCGTTCGAACCGGTGCTGGCCAGCACCAAGACGCACCAGCTCGCCGACGGCACCGACTACTACACGATCAGCCCGAAGGGCTATGTGCCGCTGCTCGAGCTGGACACCGGCGAGCGGCTGACCGAAGGCCCGGCCATCCTGCAGTACCTCGCCGACCAGGTGCCGACGAAGAACCTGGTGCCGGCCAACGGCACGATGCTGCGCTACCGGGTGCAGGAGTGGTTGAACTTCATCACCAGCGAGCTGCACAAGGGCTTCGGCGTGCTGTTCAACCCGGCGATGCCGGAAGAGGCGAAGGCGGTGATGCGCAGCAAGGTGCAAGGCCGCTTCGCGTGGATCGACGGGCAGCTGAGCGGCAAGGCCTACCTGATGGGCGAGCACTTCAGCATCGCCGACGCCTACCTCTACACCGTGAGCCGCTGGGCGCCGCGTGTGGGCGTCGAGATCAGCGGGCTGGCGAACGTGACGGCATACGTGGCGCGGGTTGGCGCACGACCCGCCGTCAAGGATGCGTTGCAGGCGGAAGGCTTGACGTGATCCACCTTCGAAGCGCCTTCGCCGGGGTGTTTGCCGTGGTGGCGATGGGGGCGCAGGCCGCCCCGGCCCCCGGCCGTTACGAGGCGCAGCTGTGCGTCGCGCTGTCGGACACCTCGCCCACCTGCGGCCCGGCGCAGGTCGACTGGCGCAGCGGCCAGCGCGTGCGTGTCCAGCTCAGCGACATCGTCTACCAGCTGAAGCTGCACAGCAGCCAGCTCGATGTCGTGCTGAAGCAGGGCAGCATGCAACTCGACGAGTTCAGTGCCGACTATGCGTGGCAGGGCGACACGCTGCAGTTCGCCGACCGCGACAAGGACGCGCGCTACGAGCTGCAGCTCGGCGCGCGCCGGAAGAAGTAGTTCAGGCCGTCTTCTTCGGCGCCGGCTTCAGCAGCGCATCGCAGGTCGCGCGCTGGCTGTCACCGTCGGGCAGCTGCCTGCACACGCCGTCGAGTTGCGCCTGCAGCCGCTTGAAGGCCGGGCCGTGGCCGGGCGTGCGCTGCCAGGCCAGCAGCTTGTCGCCGGCGCGTTGCAGCGAGCGGGCGCTGCGCTCGTAGAAGGCGCCCGGCTGCTCCGCTTCCTTGAAGAGCTGCTGCGCCGCGCGCTCGATGCGCGCATCGTCCTGCGGCGACAGCTCGACCAGCGCCGCCAGGTAGCGCGCACCCCATTGCAACCGGGTCGCCGGGCCTTCGCTCTTGTCGAACGATTCCTCGTACCAGTGCAGCGCGCCGACCTTGTCGCCGCGCTTCTTCGCGTTGGCGGCGAGGCCCAGCATCAGGTAGTACGGCGAATGGCTCTTCGCGAGGTTGGCCTTCAGCAGCGCGTCCGATTCGTCCAGCAGCCCGGCCATCTCCAGCATGTCGGCCGCGCTCGTGATCACGGCCTGGCGCTCGTAGCCGTCGGTGATCTCGCGGTCGGATCGCGCCGCCAGCTCACGCACCTCGGCCAGCAACGCCTCGGGCATCGCCGGCGTCGCGTCCTTCGGGGCATCGATGCGGGCCAGGTCGACGCGCGCGATCAGCGCGGTCAGCCGGTCGGCACGCGACAACGTGGCGTCKGCCTGCAGCCCCTTCAGCGCCCCGTCGAAAGCGGTCAGCAGCTGCGTGCGCTGCGGCGTCTTCGCGGCCGACAGCACGCGCACCAGGTCGGCGGYGCTGACGGTCAGCACGTCCATCTGCGCGCGGGCCGCCGCCGGATCGGCCAGCAGCGCGAGCACGCGCTCGCGGTCGGCCGGGGTCGCCTTCACCGTGGCGGCCTCTCCAGCGGTCAAGGCCTTCAGCAGCAGCCGCTGTGCCGTTTCCGGCTGATCGGCGGGGCAGCCTTGCGCGAGCTGGCGCAGCACCGCCACCGATTGCGCCTTCGGCAGCACCTGCTGCTCGTCGGTCTCCCACGAGTAGAACGCGAGCAGCTTCCAGTCGTTGGCCGACAGGCCCGCGGCACCGGCGCGCGCATCGGCCAGCACCGCCTTCACCGGCCGCTGCGCGCTGATGCCCAGCGTCAGCACCTGCGTGTACTGGGCGGCATCGACCTCGCCGGGCAGGCGCGTCACCTCGGCGCCGGCCGGGTTGAACAGCACCATCGTCGGATAGCCGCGCACCGCGAAGCGGGTGCCGAGCTTCTGCGCGCCGGGGCTGTCGCCGTCGATGTAGACCGGCACGAAGGCGCGCGAGCGCTCGATGAAATCCTGCCGGTTGAAGAGCGTGGCCTTGACCTGGTTGCACGGCGGGCACCATTTGGCACCCCAGTAGACGAAGACCGGCTTGTTGGCGGTCTTCGCGTCGGCGAAGGCTGCATCAACGTCGGCGTCGCTCGCGGCCTGGCGCCAGGCAATCCCGGGCTTCTCGGGGGCGTCGTGCGGTGCGCTCGCGGCGCTGACGACGGGGGCCGTGGCGGTGGCGGCGGTGGGCGAGGGTGGCGCTTCCTGCCGGGAGCAGGCGGCCAGCAGGGCCAGCAAGGTCAGGATCGCAAGGGGCGGGTGGGTTTTCATGGGCATCTCCCGGGCGCAAGACACGGAGTGTGGCGCATCCTGTGGTGCGTCGGCGAGGGGGAGATCCTCGAAATCCGGCCGACCTTATTCGTCCGGCAACGAAGCGTCCGGCAGCGAAGGCGGGGCCCCCAGGTGCGCCTGCGCGTCCTCGTCGCGCCAGCCCTCCAGCGGCGTGGCGCGCGCGAGCGCCATCCACAGGTGGAAGGGCATGCGCATCGGCCGCCGCGGCGCGGGCCGTTCGACCTCGAACCCGCCGCCGCGCGCCACCAGCACGCCGCACTCGGGCGGGACCTCGTCGGCCTGCGCGATGCCGTCGGCCAGCACGTACCAGCACTCGCTGCTCAGCTGCAGGTAGGCCGTGCGCTTGGCGGCGCGGCGCAGGTCCGACAGCAGGTCGCTGCGATGCACCTTGACCTCGTGGACGATCGGTTCCAGGTAGGCCTCGACGGTGGTGTGGCGGATCGAGAACACGTCGGGCATCGCCATCACCCAGCCCTCGTCGACCTTCGCGCGCAGCGACAGCCCGCGCCAGGCGAGGCGGCCGGCGCGCGTCATCTCGCGCGCGACGCGCTCGACCAGTTGCTCGTGCGCGTCGCGGCGTGCGCGGTTGCGCTGCAGCGTCTCGGCCAGCACCGCGATGCCGGCTTCGGTGACGCGCAGCGTCTCGTGGCCCGACACCTGCCGCACCCGCTCGAGCAGGCCGAGGAACAGCAGCTCGACCTCGACCAGGTCCTGGCACGGCCAGCCGGCCGAGCGCCAGACCTCGCGCAGGCGGCGGCGGTGCACGCCGGTCAGCAAAGGGGTCGCCTGGTTCATTGCAACGGGAGTGTCGACCCCTCGCGCAGGGCGTGCAACAGCAGCCGGCCCTTGGCCAGCGTCTCGTCGAGCTCCTCGCGCGGGTCGGAGTCGGCGACGACGGCGCCGCCCACCTGCACCATCACCCGCCGGCCGTGCACGACCGCGGTGCGGATCACGACCGACAGGTCCATGCCGCCGGCCGCGTCGAAGTAGCCGATCGCGCCGGCGTACGGCCCGCGCCGCACCGGCTCGATCGCTTCGATGATCTCCATCGCGCGCACCTTGGGCGCGCCGGTCATCGAGCCGGGCGGCCAGCAGGCGCGCAGCAGCTCGGCGGTGCCGGCGCCGTCGCGCAGGCGCGCGCGCACCGTCGACACCATCTGGAACACGCTCGGGTGTGCCTCGATCTCGAACAGGCCGTCGACGCGCACGCTGCCGACCTGCGCGACGCGGCCCAGGTCGTTGCGCATCAGGTCGACGATCATCAGGTTCTCGGCCCGGTCCTTGGTGCTCGCGACCAGCGCGGCACGCTGCTGCGCATCGGCCTGCGCATCGGCACCGCGCTCGCGCGTGCCCTTGATCGGCCGCGCGCTCACCTCGCGGCCGTCGAGCCGCAGGAAGCGCTCGGGCGAGACGCTTGCGATCGCGCCGTCCGGCAGCGGCAGGTAGGCCGAGAACGGCGCCGGGTTCAGCGCGGTCAGCGTGCAGTACAGCGCGAACGGGTCGCCTTCGAAATCGCCCTCGAGGCGGTGCGACAGGTTGGCCTGGAAGATGTCGCCCTGCGCGATCAGCGCGAGCACCTCGCGCACCTGCTGCAGGTAGCGCGGGGCCGGCGTGCGCGAGCGCATCTCGCCGGCGCGGAACTGCGTGGCCGCCGGCATCGGCCCGGCCGCCCGGGCGAGCGTGGCGGCGTGCACCGCGTCGCGCGGCGGCAGCAGGCCGGGCAGCTGCAGGCGGGCTTCGTACCAGCGCTGCGTCGCGTGTTCGTAGGCGAGCACCTGGTCGCACAGTTGCAGCCGCAACGCGGGCAGGTCCGGGTCGGCGGCGGCGTGCACCGGCAGCCGTTCCACGTGGCGCGCGAGGTCGTAGCCCAGCCAGCCGAGCCAGCCGCCGGCGAAGTCCAGCCCGGCGGGGCGCCCGGTGGCGGGCGCGGCGCTGCGGGCCAGCAGCTCGCGCAGCGCATCGAACGGATCGGCCCACCGCTGCAGCACCTGCCCGTGCGCATCGCGCAGCCAGGTGCCCTGCGCATCGGTCTCCAGCAACGCGGCGGGCGGTCCGGCCAGGTAGGACCAGCCGGACAGGCCCGGCATCGCCTTGCTGCTTTCCAGCAGCGCGGCCGGGCCTTCGGCGAGCAGCCGGGCGCACAGGTCCTGTGGCCGGCCGGTGAGCGTCAGGGGTAGGATCGTCGACTTCGAATCGGCCACGCAGTACACGCACAGGACACAGGGCGCATGAGTGTAGAGCGGCAAATCTTCCCTCCGGCGGCGCGGCACGAGCCGCTGCGCCGGCTGCTGCTGGCGCAGGACGGCTCCACCACGCGCACCTGCTCGGCGATGTGCGGCCTGCCGGTGCAGGTGATGCTGCACCACCAGCACCGCACGGCCGAGGTGCCGCGCACGGTGGCCGAGCAGCTGGGCGGCACGGCCTGGCTGGAGCGCGTGACGAGCCTGGTGGCCGGCGGCCGCGTGCTGATGGACAACCTGTCGTACACGCGGCTCGATGCGGTGCCGGACTGGTTCCTGCGCGGCCTCGACGAAGGCGCCGCGCCGATCGGCCACCTGCTGGCGCGCCTGTTCGTGCAGCGCCAGGCGATCGAGAGCGAACCGGCGCTCGAATCGGGGCTGTGGAAGGTGGTCGGCCTGCCGGATCCGCGGGCGAGCCGGGCCTACCGCATCGTCACGCCCGAGGGGCCGCTGATGCTGATCTTCGAGGTGTTCCGCGGCGCGATGCTGCCGCAGGCGGAGTTGATCGCCGACTGATCGTCATTGGCTGATGAACGGCCGCTCGCGCATCCACTTCGTCGCCACCCACTTCTCGCCGGCGAGCACCGGCCGGCTCGCATGCAGCGAGCGCTCGTCCCGCCCGTCGTACTCGAAGACCACCGCGTGGCCGCGCTGCGGCGTCACCTGCAGGCCGCGTTGCGGAAAATCGGTCTCGCCGCCGCCGGCCACGTCGTTCAGGTAGCACACCAGCGTGCTGATGCGCTGGCCGCTGCGCGCGATCGACGCGCGGTTGGCCTCGTTGACCGGCTGCAGGAAGTCGAAATGCGGCGCGCTGCCGGCGCCGGCCGGGTAGTGCAGCAGCTGCAGGCCTTCGCCGTGCGACGTGGGCAGCCCCATCAGCGCGGCGAGCCTGCGGTCCAGCCGCTCGATCAACGGCGTCTCGGCGGGCCGGAAGAACATGCCGAGGCTGGCGCGCAGGCCGCTGCGCACGTCGCGCCCGCTCATCGGGTCGACCAGGGTCGACGGCTTCAGGCGCGGCCGGGCGAGCGCGATCAGGGCCTCGCACTCATCGGCGTCCAGCACGCCCTGCAGAACGGCGATCAACGGCGCATCGGTGCGCATCGCGACGCGGATGCGGCGATCGTCCGCTTCGATCACCGGTCCGTCGGCCAGCCGCGCGCGCGGCGCCTGCGCATCGACCGTGTCAATCGGCAAAGGCGCGCCGCGCTCGCGCGCCCGCACGAACGCGTCGACGATGGCCCGCGCCGCGTCCGGTGCCACCTGGCGTTCGCACATCGCGTCGACCAGTGCGGCCGGCGACTGCCCTTGCGCCAGGTGCTGCGCGACCCAGTCGCCGAGCGCCGGCGCGAAGCGCAGTTGCGTGGCTGCGTTGCTCATGCGCCCAACAGGTCCACCGCGACCCAGCCCCGTTCGGTGCGCACGAAGTTCTCCTCCAGCTGCGTCGTGCCGGCCCCGCGCACCATCCCGGCCACCACCGGGAACACCTTCTGGATCTCGCTGTCGCCGGTCCACGGCGCGGCGTCGATGCGGTAGGTGTAGGTCACGAGCGCACGGGTGTCGGGGCCGCGCTCGCCGCGGTCGAGCTTCCAGCCGACGACGCGGTCCAGCGTCAGGTGTGCGGCGCAGAAATCGCGCGTCTTCGCATCGCGCTGCACCAGGTAGCGCTTGCCGGCGTCGGTGAGCTCGAAGCGGCGCACCTTCATCTCGTGCTTCGTGCCCTCGTCGTCGACGACGACCTCGGCGACGCTGGAGCTGACGAGGCCGAGCCGCTCCAGCGGCGGCATCTGCCGCGCATTGCGGCCGCCGACATCGATCTCGTGCTGCGTCACGTCGATCGGCCAGGTGGACTTGCCCAGGCACAGGTCGCCGCGCTGGGCGAGGTAGCTGTTCATCGCGGCCGTGAAGGTGGCCTGGTCGGGGGCAGGGTGGCAGCCGGCGATGGCGAGCACGGCGCCCATCAGGGCGAGCAGTCGAAGCGAGAGTGGGTTCATTGCGTGCAAGGTCCGGTGGTCGGGGCCGACGCGGGCGGCTGGTAGCCGTCGGTCAGCGTGTTCAGGAAGCAGATCAGGTCGGCGACGTTCTGTTCGCTCATCGGCGGTGCGCTGTGGGCCTGGCGGCCGTCCAGCGGCATCTGCGTGTCGATGTTGGCGACGAACTGCGGCGGCAGGTCGTCGTATTTCTTCACGGTGCCGCCGGTGTATTGCGTCGTGACGAGGCCGTAGCTCGGGAAGTTCGCGTCGGGCCTGGCGCGGGCCTTGCCGCCGACCGTCGGGTACCAGATCTCCGGCCAGGTGTCGCGCGTGTTGTAGAAGCGGATCACCTGCTCCAGCGAGTGCATCACGCCGTTGTGGAAGAAGGCGTGGCGCGTCGCCACGTTGCGCAGCGTCGGCGCCTTCACCATGCCGCAGAAGGTGTTGCCCGCGGCCGGCGGGTGGTCGCTGCGCAGCGGGCCGCACAGGCCGATGTCGACGTACGCTGCATCGGCATTGGCCGGGATCGCCGGGTTGCGCGGCACGCCGATCGCCTCGTACGAGAAGTCGGTGAACAGCGCCGAGCTGCCGTTCAGCCCCGCGCCCTGGTAGTGGCACGAGGCGCAGTTGCCCACCTTCGGGTCGGCGAAGACCTTGAAGCCGCGCACCTCGGCCGGCGTCAGCGTGCCGCCGATCTTGTTGGCGGCGTACAGGTCGTACTTGCTGGAGTACGGGTGGAAGCTGCGGTCCTCCAGCTGGTAGGCCTGCAGCGCGAGCCCGGCCTTCGTGAACGCGGCGGCGGTGTCGTCGAACACGCCGGCGCCGAAGGCCTGCCGGAACAGGTCCGCATAGGGGCCGGCCTTCAGCTTCGCGACCACCGCGGCCGCGTCGGCATTCGCCATCTCGTTGGCGGCCAGCAGCGGCATCTGCGCCTGCGCGGCCAGCGTCGGCGCGCGACCATCCCAGGCGAAACCGCCGCCCGGGCCGGGCACGCTGATGCCGTCGGGGTTGTCGAGCAGGTCGGCGTACGGCGGCGTGACTTCCTTGTAGCGCAGCGACGGCACGGCGCGCGTGCCGCTGGCCTTCAGGTCGGCGCCGCCGGCCTGCACCGCGAGGTCGTTGGACGGCGCGTGCGCGTTCTTCGGGTCATGGCAGGTGGCGCAGGCCATCTGACCGGAGCCGGACAGCGAGGTGTCGACGAACATCTTCTCGCCGACCTGGGCGGCGAGGCTGAGCGAGCTGGCCGCGAGCGCAGGCACCGAGGCGGCCGCCGTCGCCTCGGTCGGCGCGTTGCGCCCGCCGCAGGCGGCCAGCGCCGTTGCCAGTGCGAAGGCCGCGGTCAGTGCCGCGGCCCGGTGGAGCAGGGTGGTGTGCATGGTGGAGCGGCCGCCGGCCACGGGTTGCCGTGCCCGGCGGCGGTGCTGCGTTGCTGTCGGAGGAGTTACTTCAACGACCAGACGCCGGTCTGCTGGCTGTCCGGGCCGATCTGCGCCGCGGTCGTCACGTCGGCCGACTGCTTGGCCGTGTAGGTGGCCGGTGCGACGAAGGCGTGGTTGATCGGCCGCACCGCGTCGAAGTGGGTGTCGGCGCTGCCGGCGAACTCGGGCAGGTTCATGATGTTGGCCGCGATGAAGTGCTCGGTGTACTTCGAGCGGTTCATGTACGAGCCGTCCACCGCCGGGTCGGCGAGCTGGAACATGTCCTGGAAGGTGCGCACCAGCGAGAAGTGGCTGTAGGCGTCGCTGTCGCTGATGCCCTTCGGTGCGGCGGCCTGGTTGCTCAGGATGCCGAAGATGCTCTGGCCGTGGCCGCGGTTGCCGCGCGTGTAGTTGTTGATCGTCGCATCCGGCGAGAAGCTGCCGTCGGCGTTCTGCTTCAGCGGCTTCGAGACGGCGCTGTTGGCCACGTTCCAGCCGCAGCAGGAGTTGAAGCCGCTGGTCGCATTGCCTTCGTCGAACATCAGCACGATGGCCACGCGGCGGTTCGGGTTCTTCCAGATCGGCGAGGCCTGGATGCGCTTGACCAGCGCATCGACGTAGTTGTCGCCGCGGGCGATGATGTTGCCCCCGGTGGCCACCGGCACGTTGTTGGCCACGCTGGCGCAGTCGCTCGCGGTGACGCCGGTGGCGCCTCCCGCCACGTCGCCCTTGACGGTGATGCCGTGCATGTCGTCGCACTGGTCGGGCACCAGGAAGTTCAGCGTGCCGACGTTGCCGCTCGCGAGGTCGGTGCCGAGCTGGTCGACGTCGTAGTTGGCCGGCACGGTGTAGGCCGTGCCGTTCTTCAGCACCGCATCCCACTGGCCGCCGCCCATCGTGCGGTTGCTGTACTTCCATTCCGGCGCGCTGCGCACGTTCTGGTAGGCCATGCCCGGGTGGTGCTTGGTCTTGTACAGGCCGGCCGGCATCGGCAGGTTCAGGTTGGGGGTGCCGATCTGCACGGTGTTGCCGGCGAGCGTGCCCGGCGCGTACATGTGGTCGGCGGCGACCACTGCGGCATCGGCCACGCTGTCGGTGCGGTAGTCCTGGCCCGGGTTCATCGACTCGTTGTAGGTGCGCCAGGTCAGGCCGGCCGCGCTCAGTGCGTTGAACAGGTTCGGCGCGGTGATGTTGTGGTTGACGCCGACGGCCTGCGTGCAGGTGGCGGCGAACGGCGAGCTCTGCAGTCCGGCCTGGGTCTTGTCCGGCAACGGCAGGTCCTTGACGGCGTTGTCGCCGGTGGCGTCGCAGTTCCACTGGCTGTCGTCGGTGATGCCGAAGTCGTCGCCGCCGCCGAGCGCGGTGTAGTTCGGCTCGCTGGGGTTGCCGGTCGCGTAGTACGAGGTCAGCTGGTTGCCGGCCTTCAGCAGCGCGTTGATCTTCGGTGCGAAGGCCGAGCCGGCGATCGACGAGGTGGCCTTGTTCTCGAGCATCACGACGAACACGTTGTCGTAGCGCGGGATGCCTTCGAGGTTGAACGCGGCCTGCTCGGCCTGCGCGAAGGTGATCTTCGCGCGCGTGTCGGCCGCGGTCGGCGCGGTGGCCTGCGTCACGTTCGCGGCGCCGGTCAGGCGCGGGTCGCCGCCGGCCACGGCCAGCGCATCGGGATAGAGGTCGCCGCGGTCGAGCTTGGTGATCGCGAAGGTGAAGCGGTTGTCCAGCACCTTGGCCTCGGCGAGCATCGCGGCCTGCTCGGTACCGGTGACGCCGTTGACATCGGCCAGCAGGTGGGCCGCGCTCACGCCGATGCGGTCGGCCAGGTTCTGCTTCTCGGCGGCGTAGGTGCTGCCGTTGGCTTCCATCGTGCGCAGCACTTCGGACGACAGCGGGCTGATCACGATCGCGCCGCCGGCCTGCTCGACGACCTGGTCGAGCGAGGCGCGCAGCACGTCGCGGCTGGCGACCTTGGTGCCGCTCGCGGTGTTGACGGCGTCGGTGCCGATGTCGGCGATCAGCGCGGCGTTGGTGGCCATCGTGATCGTGAACTTGCCGTTGGCATCGGTCGTGACCGGGTTCTCGCTCGCCTCGCAGAGGCCGTTCGCGTTGGCGTCGACGCAGACCTTGGCGCCCTGGTAGTAGGCGGCCTTGACGGTCGGGTCCGTGGCGCTGCCGGCGACGAAGTTCGTCGCGGTGACGACGCCGCTGACGGTGGGCGTGGGCGCGGGCGACGAGCTGTCGCTGCCGCCGCAGGCCGCGAGCACGGCGGCGGCGAGCAGGGTCAGCGAGGCGGTGCGGGACGTCGAGAGGGCTGGTGCGGTGATGATGCTTCGCATGGCAGGGTCCGGGTGGTGGGTGAGCGCGGCGGACTCTAGGGAGCGCACATGACGGATCGGTGTCAGGAACCGCTTCCGTCCCCACCCCGGTCGGTGCCAGGCCGCATGGCTGCTCGCTCTGCGGCCCTTCGTAAAGTACTTGTGGGTTCGTGTGTCGCCGAATGTCGGCGTCGCGCCGTCAGCGGCGGGATGAGCGCTCGGATCGTTGCCTGATCGTCCACTGCCGCTCGACGATTTGCTGTTCAGCAAATATGCGCAAAAGCCATAACTTATGAAAAAGTGGCTGATTTGCTGTTCAGCAAACAAGGGGCTTCACATCTCAGTCAGCACCGACAGCAGAAGCTCCATCTGCGCCTTCACCTCGACGACCAACTCGGGTGGCACCGCCGTGTTCTGGCGCAGCAAGCCTTCCATGTGCGCCGCGGCCGTCGCCAACGGCACGGCGCCCAAGGTCGCTGCCGTTGACTTCAGGTCATGCGCCAGCCGGAGCACCTGCCCCGCGTCGCCGGCCGCCTGCGCCGCGGCGAAGCGGCCGTTCCACGCCGCGAGCGCGTCGCGCGCGGCCTGCAGCACGCGCAGGTAGAGCGCGGTCTGGCCTTCCATGCGCGCGAGCGCCGTCGCGAGGTCGAAGCCGGGCAGGGCGGCCAGCGCCGGCAGCGGCGGCGGCGCGTCGGCGAAGGCCGCGATCTCGGGGCGGGCGGCCGGCATCAGCTGCTCCGCCGAGCCGGTCAGCCGGGCGATCACGCGGCGCAGCTGCGCGCGCGAGAACGGCTTCGTCAGGTGCGCCTGGCAGCCGGCCTGCAGGCTGCGCCGCTCGTCGTCGGGCAGCGCGTTCGCGGTCAGCGCGACCACCGGCACCGGCGCGCTGCCGCGCCGCCGCTCCAGCGCGCGCAGCGCGGCCGTCGCCTGGTAGCCGTCCATGCCCGGCATCTGCACGTCCATCAGCACCAGGTCGTACGGTTGCGCCGCAAAGCGCTCGACCGCCGCCGCGCCGTCGTGCACCACGTCCAGCCGGTGGCCCTCGCCTTCGAGGTAGGCCTGCACCAGCAGCACGTTCTGCGGGTTGTCGTCGGCCAGCAGGATGCGCAGCGAGCTCTGCATCACGCCGGCCGGCTCGGGCGTGCTGGGCGCCCACACCACCACCGGCGCCTCGGTGCTGACGGGCAGCGACAGCTCGACGTGGAAGCACGAGCCCTCGCCCTCGCGGCTGTCGACGCCGATGCGCCCGCCCATCAGCGCCACCAGCCGGCTGCTGATCGTCAGGCCCAGCCCGGTGCCGCCATAGGCCCGCGCGACACCGCTGTCGGCCTGCGTGAAGGCCTCGAAGATCGTGCGCTGGCGGTCGGCCGGGATGCCGATGCCGCTGTCGCGCACCTCGAAGCGCAGGACCCCCGGTGCATCCGCCACCCGGTGCACCGCCAGCGTCACGCTGCCGCGGTGCGTGAACTTGACGGCATTGCCCAGCAGGTTGCGCAGCACCTGCGCGAGGCGCGGCGCATCGCCGTTGACGACGGCCGGCAGCTCGGGGTCGAACTGCGTCAGCAGCCGCAGGCCCTTCTGCGACGCGCGCGCCTCGAACAGCACCGTCTGGCTCGCGACCAGCTCGACCAGCGAGAACGGCTGGGGGTGCAGCTCCAGCAGCCCGGCCTCGATCTTCGACAGGTCGAGCAGGTCATTCAGGATCTCCATCAGGCTCGCGCCGGCCGACTGGAACAGCGCGACGTGGCGGCCCTGGCGCTCATCGAGCTTGGTCTGCGCGAGCAGCTCGGCCGAGCCGAGCAGCGCGTTCATCGGCGTGCGGATCTCGTGGCTCATGTGCGCGAGGAACTCGCTCTTCATGCGGCTCGCCGCCTCGGCGCCGGCGCGCTCGCGCTCCAGCTGCAGCCGCTCGGCGCGCAGCACGCGCCGGCCCTGCCAGTGCGACAGCGCCGCGAAGCAGGCCGGCACCACCAGCACCGGCAGCAGGTTCGACAGCTGCGAGCGCCACAGCACGCCGGCTGCGTCGAGCAGCAGCAGCGCGAGCAGCGTGACAGCGCTCCAGCCCAGGTCGGCATGCGAATGCAGCGCGCCGCGCCGCAGCGCGACCAGGCCGGGCAGCAGCGCGGCCAGCCACCACAGCGCATCGAGCGGGGGCCGCGGCGGCGCGAACAGCGCGCCGGTGGCCAGCGCCGACTGCACCTGCGCGAGCGCGGCCGGCGCCCAGCGCGGGCCGAGCGGCGTCTGCACGCGGTCGCTCAGCACGGCGCTCGCACCGATCACGATGGCGCGGCCCTGCACCTGCTCGCGTAGCGCGTCGTCGCGCAGCGCGCCGCGTGCGGCCTGCACGACCGACACATACGGGCGCAATGCGACGGCATCGCCGCGCGCCGGCCAGCGCGGGCGCACGCGGCCGGCCTCGTCGATCGGCCAGCGGTGCGCGCCCGCACGCGCCTGGCCGTCGGCGCAGGCCAGGGCGGGTGGCGCGATGCCGTCGCCCGCCAGCAGCGAGGCCAGCGCGAGGGTCGGCACGCCCTGCGCCGTGGCGGCGTGCCACAGCGACAGCGCGCGCAACTGGCCGTCGTCGTCGGTCGGCGTCGACGCCATGCCGAGCACAGGTGAAGCGGCCAGCAGTGCGGCGGACGGCAGCTGCAGCCCCGGCCAGGCCTGCGCGCCGCAGCCGCCCGGGCCGGGCTGCGGCGGCAGCGATTCGCTGTCGCCGGGCGGCTGCGGCACCACGCTGACCGCCAGCACGATGCGGCCCGGGTGGCGCGCCAGCGTGGCGGCGAGCGCCGCATCGCCGTCGCGCGGGTCGGCCAGCACCAGGTCGATCGCGACGCTGCGCGCGCCGATGTCCAGCAGGTAGTCGGTGACCAGCGCGAGCAGCGTGCGGTCCGGCGGCCAGCCGCCGAACTGCGGGCGCAGCGCCGCGACCGAGGCCTCGTCGATGTCGACCACCAGCACGCCGGGCGCGCCGTCGCGCGCTGCCAGCGCGCGCGCCTGCAGGTCGTGCCAGGCGGTC
>NZ_JBFUCB010000047.1:0-18878 GCF_056405435.1 Rhizobacter sp. P1_G5
TTTCTACAGTGGGCCTCAGTCTGGGGGCGTTGATCTTTGCGATAATCGCGGCATTGCCCGTCTTCAAGGATGCAAAACAGGCCATCCAAGGAGACTCTGTAAGGAATCAGGTGGGGCAGGATAATTCGTCCGCAAAGGATCAAAGCGCACCGAAATTGTCGTCTTCAGACGTGGTTCCTGTTGCTCCACAGCGCCGCGCGTCCGGTCCATAGCTGATATATGAACTTAAAATATGATTCGTTTGGCAATTTTTGATCTTGATGATACTTTGGTTGACACCAGTCATGTCTATTGGGTGGCCAGAAGCTCGTTTATTAGTTGCATGGAGCGCGCCAGCTTTGAGCCGGAAGTGGCGCTCGAAGAGTTCGAGCGGATAGATGGGGAGAACATAATTAAATATGGCTATGTTCCAGAGCGATACGAGATGTCAATGTTGTCTACATATTCGCATCTCTGTGGTGTTGCTGGCGCTTCACCTCTTGAGTCGGTGCGGAGAGAGATTCGGCAGGCGGGTTCTATAGTAAAAGACGTTGTGCCAGAACTAATTCCGGGTGCGATTGAGTTGCTGGATGAAGTGCGCTTGGCTGGTTATAAATCTCTTCTAATTACTCGTGGGGTTGAGCAGGTCCAGCACAGAAAAATAGAACATCATGACTTGGTCCATCATTTTGATCAAATCAGGGTAGTTAAAAAGAAGGATGCGGAAGTTTTCGATGCTGTGATCAAGGAAATGGGCTCGGATGCGGCGCAATGCTGGGTGATTGGGGATTCAATTCGTTCTGATATAAATCCGGGGATTCGCGCCGGCGCGAATGCCATTCTTTACTTGTACACCCACCATTCTTATTATTGGCGACAAGAGTATGGTGTGACTCCTGAAGGAGCCTTCTATATTGCCGAAAGTCTGAGTGATGTTCTGGCTATTCTCTGCGATTCATCGGTCGGACAAAAGGTGACGCAAGTTCCGATTCGAGATCCCGATCTGCCATCGTAGAAGATATAAGTTGGCCAGCAGCTACAACAGCTGGCCCACATGACCTTTGCCCACCAGCGGTTTGTCGACGATCGCTTCCGATACGGGCGACGCTCATTCTGGCAGTCGCAAAAGGGGTTTGTGCATCCCGCATCGTGATGYCGTTACGCTTCTCGGGCAACTCAGCCTCAGCGAAAGTCCCCCCATGCTCAAGCTCTACGGCTTCTCCGAGGTCAACGCCCTCGCCCGCGGCCACACCCGCGACCTGCGCGTGCTGTGGGCGCTCGAAGAGATGCAGCTCCCGTTCGAGATCGCCGGCATGGACCACCCCGCGCACGACCTCAACACCGAGGCCTATCGCCGGCTCAGCCCCTTCGAGCAGATCCCGTCGATCGATGACGACGGCCTGCGGCTGTCCGAATCCGCCGCCATCGTCCTCCACCTCGCCAAGAAGTCCGGCCGCCTGATCCCCGCCGACCGCGCCGGCGAGGCGCAGGTGATGCGCTGGTGCTTCGCCGCGATGAACTCGGTCGAGATGCCGCTGCTCAGCCTGCTGGTGCTCGATTGGTCGGCCGATGGCAGCTGCGGCAAGCACCGCGAGTTCCTGGTCGGCTGGGCGAACCGGATGCTGGGCAACCTGGAGCGCTGGCTCGCCCACCGCGAGTTCGTCGCAGCCGAGAGCTTCACCGTCGCTGACATCCTGATGACGCACGTGCTCTCGTCGGGCATCAWGGACGAGTCATTGATCGCGCCGTATCCGAAGCTCGTGTCGTACCGCGATCGGTGCATGGCCCGGCCCGCGTGGCAGCGCACCTTCGCGGCCTACTGCGAGCGGGTCGAGGCCGCCTGACGCAGCCTCACTCCAGCGCGTACGCCCACCCCACGTCGGATACCTTGCCCGCGACCACCGAGAACACCAGCCGATCGTGCTGCCCTCGCCATTGGTAGACCCAAAGCTGTCGCGCCGTTGCCACCGATCGCTCCCCCTCGGCCCGCGCCTCCATCAACCTCACCACCCCCTCGCACGCCGCCGACGGGCACTCCACCCGCGCATCCGGCTCCCCCATCCGCTCCCGCACCCGTTCCACCGGCGTCCCCGCTGCTGACAACCCAGCAGCCAGGCATTGCATCAGCTGGTGCTTGCGCCCCTGCCAGCGGTCCACATCCGCTGCCCAGCTTCCACCATCAAAGTGCCCGCGCACTGTTCGCAATGCAGCAAATTCCTTCGCCCATTGCGCATCGTTGCCTTCGCACGCACGCGAATTACCGCAACACGCGGCCATTGCCAATACCCAATAAATAACCTTGTTCATCTTGTTACTCCCCTCGCAGAACAGGGAGAAGTCCCCCAGAATCATTCGGCGCTCCGATGGGTGATCCCCAGCCGAGAGCGTGCGCCGATCCAGCCCACGCAGCTGGGCTGGTACCGTAAACCACAAGGGAGCTTTCCATGACCAACGTACGTCCGCAATCGCGGGCGGCACTTGCCGCGTTGTTCCTTGCAGTTTCCGCAGTACCGTCAGCCTTCTCGCAGTCGTCATCTACGCAGTCCGCATCCCCGCAGTCCGCATCCCCTGCACGCCTTCCCGGGCAAGTCACACCGCAGGATTCCGCCACCGAAATGCGCCTGCTGCGACAGCAGGAAAAGCAGCGCACCAACATCTACAAGGCCTTCTACCCCGACGCAGCCATGCTGCGCAAGGCCGCCGTCACCTTCCACGCCAACCTGCTCGAATCCAACTACGAGCAAGGCTTCCTCGTCCTCGAGCTCGAAACCGCCGACATCGCCGCATTGCGCAGCTTCGGCTTCCGCATCGAGAACGCGCCCGAGTTCATCCAGCGCCGCGATGATTTCCTGGCCGCCATCCAGGCCGCTGCCGACGCGAAGAGCCGCACCACGGCTCCCGGCGCGTCGACCGACAGCACCGGCATCACCGGCGCCGCGGCAGGCGACGCCACCATCCAGTCCATCCCCGGCTACAGCTGCTACGAGACGGTGGAGGAAACCTTCACCGCCGCGTCGGCCTTCACCACCACCTACCCGACGCTCGCGAGCTGGATCGACATCGGCGACTCGTGGCAGAAGACCGTCGGCTCCGGCGGCTACGACATCCGGGTGCTGAAGATCACCAACAGCGCCATCGGCGGCACCAAGCCCAAGCTGTTCGTCAACAGCGCCATCCACGCCCGCGAGTACACCACCGCGCCGCTGAACCTCGAGTTCGCGCGCTGGCTGCTCAACGGCTACGGCACCGACCCCGACGCCACCTGGATCGTCGACCACCACGAGGTGCACCTGCTGCTGCAGACCAACCCCGACGGCCGCAAGAAGGCCGAGGGCGGGCTCTCCTGGCGCAAGAACACCAACACCGCCTATTGCGGTGCCACCAGCAACACGCGGGGCGCCGACCTGAACCGCAACTTCACGTTCGGCTGGAACAGCACCGGCGGCTCRGGCTCCAGCGGCAACCAGTGCGACCTCACCTACCGTGGCGCATCGGCCGGCTCCGAGCCCGAGACGCAGGCGGTGCAGAACTACATCCGCAGCATCTACCCCGACCGCCGCGGCCCGAACCCGGGTGATGGCGCACCGGTCGACACCTCGGGCATCCACATCGACGTGCACAGCTACAGCCAGCTGGTGCTGTGGCCCTGGGGCACCACGTCGACGCCGACGGCCAACGCCACCGCGCTGCAGACGCTGGGCCGCCGCCTCGCGTACTTCAACGGCTACACGCCGGAGCAATCGATCGGCCTCTACGCCACCGACGGCACCAGCGACGGCCCGAGCTACGGCGAGCTCGGCGTGGCGGCCTACACGATCGAGCTGGGCTCCAGCTTCTTCGAGAGCTGCACCACGTACAACAGCACGACCAAGCCGAAGAACCTGCCGGCGCTGATCTACGCCGCCAAGGTGGTGCGCGCGCCGTACCAGATTCCGGCCGGTGCCGACGTGACCACGGTGACGCTCGGCAGCGATGCCAGCGGCGGCGGCGTGCTCGCCGGCACGCCGGTCGCGTTGACGGCCTCGGCCACCGACACGCGCTTCAACCAGACCAACGGCACCGAGACCGTGCTCAACGTGACCGGCGCCGAGGCCTACATCGACACGCCGCCCTGGGTGGCCGGTGCGGTCGCGATCCCGCTCACCGCCACCGATGGCAGCTTCAACCAGACCACCGAGTCGCTCAGCGGCACGCTGAGCACCACCGGGCTGGCGCTGGGCAAGCACCTGGTGTTCGTGCGCGCGAAGGTGTCGTCGGGGCAATGGGGGCCGGTGACGGCGCAGTTCCTGAAGATCGCGAGCGTGGTCACGCCGGGCAACAACGAGACCGAGCCGAACGACAACATCGGCACCGCCAACACGGTGGCAGCGGCCGGCACGTGGAACGGCGCGATCGGATCGTCGACCGATGGCGACTACTTCCTCGTGAACCTGCCGGCCGGCAAGACGCTGACCGCCACGCTGACGCCCAACGCATCGAGCGACTACGACCTCTACATCTACAACGCGTCCGGCACCCAGCTGGCCGCGAGCGAGAAGGGGGTGGGTGTCGTCGATTCGGCGAGTGTCAGCAACACCGGCACGGCGGCATCGGCGCGCTACGTGCGCGTGAAGTTCTACAGCGGCGGCACCGGCGCGACCAGCGGGAAGTACACGCTGGGCTTCGGCTGGTGAGTCTCTGAGGGAATGGGTGCGCCGCTAACATCGGCGCACCCGCTGCACCTGCGGCACGCTCCTGCCTCGCCCCATGACCTTCTCCGACTGGCTCACCTTCCTCACCATCGCGCTGTTCGTCACCTTCACGCCTGGCCCGGCCGTGCTGCTGGCGGTGTCCAACTCGATCGGCGTCGGCCCGGGCCGCGCGATGATCAGCTCGCTGGGCAACGCCGTCGGGCTGCTGCTGGTGTCCCTCGCCACCACCGTCGGGCTCGGCGTCGTGCTGCAGACCTCGGCCACGGCCTTCCTTGCACTGAAGCTGCTCGGCGCGGGCTACCTGGTCTACCTCGGCATCCGGCAGTGGCGCAGCGGCGGTGCGATGTTCGCCGAGGCGTCCGGCGCGCAGGCGCGGGCCGGTGCACCGGCCTGGCGGCTCTTCGGCAATGGCCTCACGGTGGCGCTGACCAACCCGAAGGCGATCCTGTTCTTCAGCGCGCTGTTCCCGCAGTTCATGAAGGCGGGCGACGGTGCGGTGCAGCAGTTCGCGCTGCTCACGGTCACCTTCGCGGCCTGTGCCGTCTTTTCGCATGCGGTGTACGTGCTGCTTGCGCGCAGCGTGAAGGGCCGGCTCGCCGATCCGCGCCGCGCACGGGTGCTGAACCGCGTCTTCGGCGGCAGCTTCGTCGTGCTGGGCGTCAGCCTGCTGGGGCTGCGCAGCAAGGCAGTCTGAGGAAGATTCCTACAGCCGGGCCGCGCCTGCGCTGATGTTCGGCAAGGGTCGCGCATGGACCAATGGGGGTTCAGGCCACGGGCATGTCGCCCGCGGCAGAGCGCAGTGAAGGAGACCCTCATGAGCAATCCCGTCATCTCTTCCGACAAGGTCGAAGGCACCACCGTCTACGCCAGCAACGGCGACAAGCTCGGCTCGATCGACGACCTGATCATCGACAAGCGTTCCGGCCAGGTGCGCTATGCAGCGCTCGAGTTCGGCGGCTTCCTCGGGGTCGGCACCGACCGCTATCCGGTGCCGTGGGCGATGCTGAAGTACGACACCAACCTCGACGGCTATGTCGTGCCGCTGTCCGAGAAGCAGCTCGAAGGCGCACCGCGCTACGCGCAGAACGAGGAGCCTTCGTACGACGACAGCTACGGCCGCCGCGTGTACGACTACTACGGCGTGGGCTGGTAAGCGGCTTGCCCGCTCTGCCCGGCCGGGGGCGCAGCCAGGTGCCGCGCCCCCGGCGTTTCAGAAGCGGTCGAAGAACGACTTGATTTCTGTCGCGGCGAAGCCCGGCGGCCAGTGCCCGCCGTTGGTGTACCCGCACCAGGCCACCGGCTTGTTGTCGGTGCAGCCCTGGTAGATCACGCAGCCATTGACCCCGATCTTGGTGGTGGTCTGGCTGCAGCTGTTCTTGGCGATGTACTTGTCGCGCGCCTCTTCGCCGAACTGGTAGCCGACGACGGCATCTTCCTTGGCATGCAGCAGGATCGCCGCGGTCTTGTTCGATGACGTGGCGCAGCCGCTCCAGACGGATCCCGACATCGGCGCCACGGCGCGGAAGACATCGCCCATCTGGCAACCGATCGCGTTCGACATCATTCCGCCGAAGCTGAAGCCGGTCGCAAACGTGTGGCTCGTGTCGGTGCAGAGCCCTTGCTTGAGCTGGTTGACCATCGCGCCGATGAAGCGGATGTCGCGGTCATTCGGATTGGCCCAGCCGGCGTCCAAGCCCGCCGGGGCGACGAAGACCGCGCTCTCGCCGTAGAGCTCCTTCAAGCCATAGAAGGGCTTGCCGCTGGCCCAGCTGTTCCCGTTGTAGACATCGGTGGCACTGCCGTCGCGCCAGTGCAGGCCGACGATCAACGGATAGGCGTTGTCGTTCTTGTAGCCGGACGGAACGCGAACCCAGAACTCACGCGTCACGCCATCTGAAGTCAGGGTGTATTTGCCGCTCGCAAACTGGGCGGCCTTGCCGCATCCGACGCTCTTGTTGGTGGGGGCAGGAGCCGGTGCTGGTGCTGGTGCTGGTGCTGGTGCTGGTGCTGGTGCTGGTGCTGGTGCTGGTGCTGGGGCTGGGGCTGGGGCTGGGGCGGGGGCGGGAGCGGGTGCGGGCGCAGGTGCAGGTGCAGGTGCAGGTGCAGGTGCAGGAGTTGGTGCGCCAGCAACAGGGGGTGCCGCTGTGTCCGAGTCGTCGCCGCTGCCGCAGGCAGACAAGACAAGCGCGCACAGCAGTGCGCTGGCCGCGTTGGAAGGAGTGAGGTGTCGGCGTGTCATGCGCCATTGTGTGAGGCTCGGTGTCAGGAAACTTGACGGCCCGGTGACGGTTTGCCGGTCAGGGCATGGGTTGTTGCAACAGGATGAATCAGCCCTTCGTCAGCACGACGTGCTGCGCCTTCGGCGTCCCCACATGCTCGGTGCACCGGAAGCCCTGCGCCGTCAGGTCGATGCCCGCCAGCAGCGCTTCGCCGCGGCCCAGCAGCGTCGGCGAGATCGCCAGGTGCATCTCGTCGATCAGCCCGGCCTGCAGGTACTGGCGGATCGTCGCGACGCCGCCGCCCACGCGCACGTCCTGCCCCTTCGCCGCATCGCGGGCACGCTCCAGTGCCTCATGGATGCCGCCGGTGACGAAGTGGAAGATCGTGCCGCCCTTCATCTCCAGCGGTGCGCGCGCATGGTGCGTCAGCACGAACACCGGCACGTGGTACGGCGGCGTGTCGCCCCACCAGCCCTTCCATTGATCATCCGGCCACGGCCCGCGCACCGGGCCGAACATGTTGCGCCCGAGGATCCACGCGCCGACGTTCTCGAAGCTGCGCTTCGCGAAACCATCGTCCACATTGGCCTCCCCGCCGCCCTGGCCGGTCATCGCCTGGAAGGTGGTGGTGCCGAAGAACCATTCGTGCAGCGTCTCGCCGCCGACGCCGAGCGGGTTCTGCAGGCTCTGGTCGGTGCCGGCACCGAAGCCGTCGAGGGATACCGAGAAAGCTGCGACTCTGAGTCTGGACATGTGGGTCTCCGTGAGAGGGTGATGTCTGAACGCGACGATCGAGGTCGGCCGGAATCGACAACAGGCTCAGCGGATTCTGCTCGCTGCTCCTGCGCCCTCATCCACCAGGTAGTCGACGCGGTGTGCCTCCCAAGGCATCGGCACCTCCCAGCGGTGCAGCATGCGCAGCAGGTCCTTGTTGGTGAGCGTCGTGTCGCGCTGCCGGTTGCGGGCCAACACCACCGCCTGCGGCGCCTCCAGGTACACCAGCCTCACCTGCGCGTCGTAGGCGTACAGCAGGTCCAGCGTCTTGCCGCGCATGTCGTTCGACAGGTGGGTCGCGTTCCAGACGAAGGGCGCCTTCTCGCGCAGCAGCGACTTCGCCTTGTCGATCGCATGGTGCGCGGCCCGCCCGTCGTTCTCGCCGTGCTTCAGCCCGAGCTCGGCCTTCGCATCGTCGAACGACACCACCGGCAGGCTGCCCGCATGCGCCGCCACCCAGGTGTCCTTGCCCGACGCCGGCAACCCGCACATCACCGTCACCTCGCTGCCCGGCAGGCGGTGCAGCGCATAGGCCGGGTCGATCGCCATGCCGCGCGCATACATCAGCCGGGTGTGCGCATCGGCGGCCGCCCACGGCCGGTCCCAGCAACCCAGCTCGCGCGCGAGCTCGCCGAACAGCTCGATGTCGGCCAGGTGCCCCGCCCGGTCCTCGCAGCGGCGGCCCACCATGTCGGCGCGCGCCACCGCGGCCAGCTCGCTCACATCGAGCTCCCACGAGAGCCGGCGCACGATGTACTCCGGCGTCTCGCCGCGCCGGCTCGCGAACGCGAAGAACGGCACCTGGTGCACGGCGATGATGCGGCACACCGCCTCGCGCAGCGCGAATGGCGCGCCGGCCCGCCACAGCAGTGCGCGCACGTCGATCGCGCCGCGCCGCGAATGGCCCGGCTGCCCGATCGCACCGGTCACCGGGTCGATCACCGTGGTGTCCGGCTTCGCGATGTCGTGCAGCAGCGCGGCGAGGAACATCACCGCCCGGCGCTCGGGTGCGGCCGATTGCCACGCCGCATCGGCGAGCAGCGCATCGAGCACCATCCGCGTGTGGATGCCGACGTTGCCCTCGGCATGGTGCCGCGGATCCTGCGGTGTCTGCTCCAGCGCCACCAGCCCCGGGATCAGCTCGCACCACGCGGCCCAGTCGAAACCCGCCCCGGGCGCGGGGATGAGGGCCTGCACTTGCTTCCAGTCCATGGCTCAGCCTCCGTTCGCCTGGGCGGGCTTGAACGCCTTCAGCGCCTCGAGCGAGGTGATCGTGCGCAGCCCGAGCGAGGCCCAGTCGGTCTCCACGCGCGGTGCGTAGATGTCCACGCCGTCGGCCAGCAGGTTCGGCAGGATCGGCCGCTGCAGGTGGTGCGAGCCCGAGTCGAGGATCGTCTGCAGGAAGTCGTGCCGCACGAGCTTGTAGCGCGCCTCCACGTGGTCGTCGTTCTCGACCTTCAGGTACAGGCCTTCCGATGCATCGCTGTCGTTGGTCTGCTGCCAGGTCAGCTCGAGCGGCAGGCCTTCGCGCTGCACCTGCTGCTCGAAGCGCGTGCGCCAGCCGGGGCTCTTCGCGAGCGAAGGCTGGATCAGCTTGCGCAGCAGCTTCGCATCGGTCGGCATCGGGCCGGCGTAGAGCACCGGCACCGAGACGACCGGCAGCCCCGCGAGCATCTCGTGGCGCCGCTTCGTCGACAGGAAGCGGCCGCTGCGGCGGTCGAGCAGGTCGAACTCCAGCAGCAGGTGCGGCAGGCGGTCGTACCAGACCGAGTGCTTCGCGTACATCGCCTCGCCGTAGAGCAGCCAGCGGTCTTCGAGCACGTGCAGCAGGCGATCCGCATGGGCATGCGCCCAGGGCTTGAGCCAGTTGAACTGGCGCTCGCTGCCGCCGCCGGTCAGGTAGTGGCCGCGCGACTGCAGCAGCAAATCGCCGCCGTCGGTGAACGACAGGCCGCAGTTCGCGCCGTCGAATTTCTCCTCGATCACGACGTGGCGGCCGGCCAGCGCGCGCAGCGGCATCTGGTCGGACGCATCGTCACCGTCTTGCAGGCGGCTGCCTTCGAGGTGCGCGGTGCGCGGGTATTTGGTGAGGTCCAGCGAGTGGAGGTTCATCGTCGTCTCCGAGGGTTCAGGGGAATGAACCGACGACGATGGCCGCGGGGGATGCGGCTACATGAGCGGGTCGTCGGTCAGGCGGTGACGAAGGCGCGGGGCATGTTGAACTCCAGCTGCGGTGAGGCGTTGGGTGAAAGGAAGGGCGCGATCATAACCGCAAGTTCGGGCAACCAGAATTGCATTCGCGCAATGGCAAGGCGAGTCGCGCGTGCGCATTACAACTCGATGACAGGTGTTGCGAAATCGGTTTCTGCGGTAGCATCATTTCGCAAATAAAAATCCGCCCGCGCGTCGCAATGATGCCGGTGCCAACGATCAGGGGGTTCAATGTCGATTCGTCATGCGGGCGGCCGATTTGTCGCTGCCTTTGGATTGTTCCTGTCGCTTTGCGCGATGTCGCCTCCCGGCTTCGCGCAGGAAGTGATACCCGACTTCTACAAGGAGCCCGGTCTTCAGCCGAATCGGGACTACGTCAACCAGCACGTCACCGAGAACATCGATCCGTTCACCGGGTCATTGCAGGTCCACTCAGTGGACGTGTTTCTTCCCGGCAACGGCGATTTCGATCTCAAGGTCGTCAGGTCCTTCAACAACAAGCGGATCATTCCGAGCAACGTCGCAGATCTGAGCACGACGTCGCTGGCCGGCCTGGGATGGACCGTCCATTTCGGTCGCGTCCTGAAGACCCGCAACAACACCGTGTGCCTCAACACGGACAACGGCACGGCGGTGGGGGACAACCCTGTTCTCGAACTGCCCGACGGCAGCCGCCAGGTGCTGGCATTCACGTCCAGCGGATCACCGCTGATGATCACGGCAGCTCGCTGGCGTGCCGAGTGCTTCGGCGCTGGAACCGGGCTGTCGGTGTACTCGCCGGATGGCGTCCGCTACGACATGACCCAGCAGGTGCTGGAGGCGAACAGCGGCACGCAAACCATCAACGCCTGGTACACGACGGCGATCACCGATCGCAATGGCAACACGGCGACGGTGACCTATGCAGCGGCCGCCACTCCGGAAATCAAGAGCGTCACGACGAGCGATGGCCGCTCCATCAGCTTTGCCTACCTGGACTCGGGAACGATGTCCCGCCGGATCTCCACGATCACCACCGGCAATCGCGTCTGGACCTACGGGTACCAGGCCATCAGCGGCGTGACGGGGAGCTATTTCCTGACCAGCGTCAGGCGCCCGGACGCCACCTCGTGGCAATATGCCTACAACGGCATCGTCGGTGCGGAGAACGCCAACAACTACCAGATGCTGCGGATGACCTATCCGCAGGGCGGAACCGTCACGTACGGCTATGCGCTGACGCAATTCGATGCCACGGCCACGGCGCCGCGCGAGGTTGTCGTCAACTCGAAGTCATCCAGTGACGGCGGCTCGTGGTCGTATGCCTACTCCCCAGGAACGGGCTCGACGCTCGACACGACGACGGTCACGACACCTGCCGGCACGATCGTCTACAAGCATGTCGGCCCCAACTACGCAGTCTCCGGGACGGTGTGGAAGATCGGGCTGCTGATGGAGAAGACGCTGTCGCAATCGGGCAGCGTGCTTCAGAGTGAAGCGTACGTGTGGGACAAGCAGAAGATCTCCGAAGAGAACAATGCGAGGCCCGGCGCCTATGCAACGCGCGTCGACACGGAGACCTATGCGCCGATCCTGACGCAACGCACGATCGTGCGCGATGGCGTCACCTACCAAAGCACGTTCTCGAATTTCGACGGCTACGGCAACGCCGGCACGGTGGTCGAAGCCGGACCCAACGGTGGCAGCCGGACGACCCAGCTGACCTACTACATCAACACTTCGTTGTGGATCGTGAACCAGGTCGACGACGAGACCACCTCCGGCGTCGGGTCCGTCACCAGAACCTGGAGTACCAACGGAAACCTGCTGTCGGAGACACGGGACGGTGTCGGCACGAGCTACACCTACACCGCCGAAGGCGACATTGCAACGAAGACGGCACCGCGCGGCCTGCTGTCGCGGTTCAGCAATTATTTCCGTGGCGTTCCGCGCACGGAGTCGCACCCTGAAGGCGTCGGCATCTCGCGTGTTGTCAGCACCGACGGCAACATCACGTCGGAGACCAATGGCGAGAACCAGACGACGTCATTCGACTACGACGGTCTCAACAGGCTGACCCGGATCGCTCCTCCCCTGGGCAACGCCACGACGATCAGCTACACGGCCACCACCAAGACGGCGACACGAGGAAGCCTCCAGCAGGTCACGACGCTCGACGCATTTGCGCGGACGACGCGGGTCACCACCGGCGGAATTGCCATCGCATCCAGCTACGACGCGCTGGGACGCAGGACATTCGGCTCGAATGTCGGGTCTGCCACGATCGGGCACAACTTCCAGTACGACGCCCTCGGCCGCGTCACGCGGATCACGCACAACGCGGACTCCAGCTTTCGCACCTTCACGTATTCAAGCGCCAGCGGTGCGCCGAGCCTGGCCGTGCGCGACGAGCGCGGCAATGTGACGACCCACGTGTACCGCGCCTACGGCGACCCCGACAAGTTGCTGGTCATGAGGATCACGGCGCCGGTTGCTGCGGCCAGCGTGACGATCGAGCGCAACGGGCGCGGACTGGTGACCAGTTCATCGCAGAACGGCTTGGGGCGAACGTTCCACTACGACAGCCGGTACTTCCTGGATTCCACCACCCAGCCCGAGGTGGGCACGACCGTCTATGGCCGCGACGATGCGGGCAACATGACGAGCAAGAGGGTTGGCAGCTCGGGGACGACGAGCTACGAATACGACGGCCGCAACCGCCTGTTCAGGGTGACGTACCCGAACAGCTCGCCTTCACAGGTCACGAATGTCTATTGGCGCACCGACAAGCTGCGCACGGTCACGAATGCGGTCGCCACCAGGACCTACGGCTACGACGCCAATCAGAATCTGGCGACGGAATCTCTGGTCGTCGACGGTTTGACCTTGGCGGCGACCTACAACTACAACGCGAACGATCAACTGGCGTCGATCGTCTACCCGGTGCTGGGCCGCACCGCGAGCTTCAGCCCGGACACGCTGGGCAGGCCGACCGTCATTCAGCTGCCCTCGGGCACGATGCTGAATGCTGGCTACTGGCCCAACGGCCAGATTTCCGATGTGGCCTTCAACGGTGGATCGCGCGTCGCCTACGGCCAGAATTCTCGCGAATGGCTCAGTTCGATCACCGTCAAGACGGGTGACGGCGTCAGCGAGATCGCGAGCACCCTGTCGTATGACGTGGCAGGCAACCTGTCCGACGTTTCCGACAGCGTCTATCCGTCGAACAATCGCGGCTTTGGCTACGACGCCATCAATCGCCTGACCACGATCAACGGACCGTGGGGCAATGGATCGGTGGGTTACACCGGCGACGGGAACATCACGAGCTACCTGCTCGGTTCCATGCGCTCGAGCAACTACGCCTACGACGCCAACAATCGACTGGCATCGGTGGCATCGGCCGACCCGGGCGGTGGCCTGACGACCACCTACAGCTATGACGCCTACGGGAATGCATCCTCATCCCTATGGGGCTATGTTTTCGACAACGCGAGCAACCTCGTCGACATGGGCGGCGTCGGGGCCCTATATGACGGAACGAATACTCGCATCAAGGTCGCCTTCAACGGCTTCTCGGTCTACGAATTCCGTTCGGCACATGGGTGGCTGCTGGCCGAGTGGCGCAAGTCGGACAACTCGTATGACACGCTGAAGGAGCATCTGTTCCTGGCGGGCAAGGAGTTCGGGGAGCAGCAGACGCACTTCTCGGGATCCGACATCCTGCCGTCGTCGTGGATGTTCCTTCAGCCCGATGCGCTGGGGACACCGACATCCGCCACCTGGGCAGGGGGCGGGCTGCTGTTCAAGGACCACTACCTGCCGTACGGCTCACCGATGAATGACGCCGGGTCCGGCTACACACAGCGGGCCTTTGCCGGGAACAAGCAGGACAAGCGCGATCTCATCTACATGGGCGGGCGTTACTACAACCCGCTCATCGGCAGGTTTCTGTCGATCGATCCGCAGGAGGCAGACCCCAGCGACATCCACAGCCTGAATCGCTACGCGTACGCCAACAACAATCCGAATCGGTATGTCGACCCGGATGGGAACTCGCCGATCGACCTGGCGTTCCTGGCGTTCGATGCCGTCAAGCTCGGGGCCGCCATCTACACCGGCGTGGGTGTCGGGGCGGCTGCGGCCGACTTCGGATTGAGCATGGTTGGCGTGCTCAGTCCAGTCCCTGGAACCGGGCAGGCGCTGAAGGCGATACGCACGGCCGAGAAAGTGGTCGAGGGAGTCCGGACGGCTGATCACGCAGTCGATCTCGCGCGGACCGGCGAACGGGCGGCCGAGGCAGCGAAGGGGCTCACGGAGGCCGGGCGGGCAGGCAAGCAGTCTCGGCTGCGAGAACTCGCGAACGACGACAAGTTGGGCGCGGCGGACCGCGGGTGGATCCAGCAGGAGATCAATTCGATCGGGCGAGGTCAGCGCTCCAGGATCCGCAACCCACCGGGCAAGGACTTGGCGCACGAACGCGGGCGGGAGGCAGCGAAAGGCTACGATTACAAGCATTCGAACCTGCAGGATCGCGACCTCCACCGCCTGCAGCACAAGTACGACGACTTTGGCCGCGCCAACGCTGAGCGACCACCGCTGTAAGGAGCAGATGGATGAAGATCAACCCGAAGCAGATGGAAGCAGTACTGGCCTTGCCTGGGGCCCAGCGCTTCGAGCACTTCATCAAGGTGGTGGCCGACTGGCAGGAGGTCTGGGGCCTGTACCAGGACGGGTGGGCTCTCGCCGCAGCGGATGACGGAAGAACCGTCTTCCCGCTGTGGCCGGCCAAGGAGTACGCGCAGCTTTGCGCCGAAAGCGAGTGGCAGGGCCATGCTCCGCGCTCGATCAGCCTGGACGAGTTCACGGACGTGTTGCTGCCCAAGCTGAAGGCCGATGGCGTGCTTCCGGGTGTCTTCTACACACCGTCGAGCAAGGGAGTGACGCCTTCGCCGGATGAGCTGAAAGCGGCGCTCGACGCCGAACTGCAAAAGTACTGATCCCCATCAGATGCGACAAGCAAGAGCCATCGTCTGGCTGGCTGCCTGCATCGCTGTTTCAGCCTGTGGCAGCGGTGACGCCGACCCGCCCGATGCCGCGCCGGGCATCGCTGACGCCACTGCGCAGAGCGCTGTCGATCCGCAATTCGCATCGACGGCCACGCCACTCCCGCAACCGGTGCCCGCCGAGACGCCCACTCACGTGGGAAAGACTCCTCCCGCACCCAAGGAAGGGACCGATGCGTGGGCGTCACCGGCCGGGTCGAAACTGTCGCTCGATCGCAGTCTCGGCATGGGGCTCATCGCCCCGTCGATCATGCGGCGCACCGTGGTGGGTGGACTGAAGTCGCCGACAGGCCTGGCCTTCACGGACGATGGCGTGCTCTTCTACACCGAGCGTGAACAAGGGCTCTTCGCCATCAAGGCCGGCGGCGATGCAAGCTTGCTGTTCGCGCCCCCCGGAACCTCTGCACATGACGTCACGGCTTTGCTCGCCGTGGCGGTCGATCCCGACTTCTCGCGCAATCGCTTCGTCTATGCGCTGACCGGGTCCCGGGTGAAGGGCACCGACGGTTTCCGGATCATTCGGCTGGCCGTCGACGCGTCTGCCACCCGCGTGATGGACGAGAGAGAGATCCTCGCTCCCGTTGCTCCCCTGTCTCTACCCGAAGAAGCGCGCAACAGCGGGCGCAACAACGGAAGTGCACTTGCCGGAACCATGCGCTTCGGCCCCGACGGCTATCTCTATGTCGGGCTGACAGGCAGGATCCTCCGGATCGACCGCAGCGGAGCGGCTGCCCCGGCCAATCGCGCTCCAGCGGGCGCTGACAGTCGCATCTATGCCTCCGGCTTGCATGATCCGGCCGCGCTGGCGTTCCATGGGGGAAACGGGACCTTGTTCGTGGGGCAGCGGCAAGGCCTGCTTCCGGACGACATCACGCCAGTTCAGCCGGGTTCGAACGCTGCATCGGTTCGGCAGCCCAGCTGGCGCACGGGCAAGCCGGACGAAGGGATGTCAGGCATGGAGCGCCTGCGCGGGTCCATGTGGGGCGAGTGGCGAAACGCCTTCGTCGTGGCGTTCGACCGCGCGCAGCGACTGGACCTCGTGAAGTTCGATGCCGAGGGCCAGGTCGTGCGCGCCACGCCGGCGCTTCAGAAAGTGGGCGTCGGCTTCAAGGCTGTCGCGCAGGGGCCGGATGGCCTCTACGTCGTGACAAGTGGTCGATCGGGCGGTGAGGAGATCTGGCGCCTCTCCGCCCAGTGAGGTGTCAAACGCTCAGAGCCCCGCGGCGCTCAACGCCTCGCCGAACTCCGCCGGCGCCTGGAACCCCACCACCCGCGTGCCCGCCTTCTCGCGCCCCGTGCCGTCGAAGAACACGATCCCCGGCGGCCCGAACAGCCCGAAGCGCTTCAGCAGCGCCTTGTCGTCGGCGCTGTTCGCCGTCACGTCCACTTGCAGCAGCAGCGCGTTGTTCATGCGCGCCTGCACCGGCGGCTTGCTGAAGGTCAGGTGCTCCATCTCCTTGCACGAGACGCACCAGTCGGCATAGAAGTCCAGCATCGCCGTCTTGCCGCCCGCGCTGCCCAGCGCAGCCTCGAGCTCGGCCACGTTGCGCACGCGCTTGAAGGCGGGGCCGTCGACTGCTGCCTGGACCGCGCCACCGCGCGGGCCACCGGCGCTGAAACCCGCCAGCGGCTGCAGCAGATCGCCGCCGCCCGACAACGCACCGGCCACTTGCGCCACGCCGACCAGCCCCAGCACCAGCGCCACGCCGCGCAGCAGGCGGTGCTTGCCCGACAGTGGCGCGCCGCGCCCGTCGAACAGCCACACCGCACCGACCAGCAGCCCGGCACCGACGATGCCCATCACGACCGCCGCCGGCAGCACCGGCGACACGATCCACAACGCCACGCCGAGCAGCAGCACGCCGAACAGGTGCTTCACGCCCTCCATCCACGCACCGGTGCGCGGCAGCAGCGAGCCGGCCGACACGCCGACCAGCAGCAGCGGCACGCTCATGCCGGCTGCCAGGCTGAACAGCGCGAGCCCACCGATCAGCACGTCGCGCGACTGGCTGATGAAGACCAGCGCGCCGGCCAGCGGCGCCGCGACGCACGGCCCGACGATCAGTGCCGACAGCCCGCCCATCGCGAACACGCCCACGTGCTGCCCGCCGCGCAGGCGGCCCGCACCGGCGTTCAGCTTCTCCTGGATCGCGCTCGGCATCTGCAGCTCGTACACGCCGAACATCGACAGCGACAGCAGCGCCAGCAGCAGCGCGAAGGCGCCCAGCACCCACGCGTTCTGCAGCGCCGCGGCGAGACCTTCACCGGCCAGCCCGGCGGCCACGCCGAGCGCGGTGTAGACCAGCGCCATGCCCAGCGAGTACGCGAGTGCGAGGCCGAAGCCGCGTGCCCGCGACACCGGGCCGCTGGTGCCGACGATGATCGACGACAGGATCGGCACCATCGGCAGCACGCAGGGCGTGAACGACAGCAACAGGCCGGCGACGAGGAACACGCCGGCAACGGTCAGCAGGCTGCCCGAGCGCAGCGCGGATTCGACGCGGGCGCCGGCCGAGCCGGTGGCCGCCGGAGCGGCTGCCGAGGGCGTGGTGGCCGATGGCGTGGTGACGACAGCAGGCGTTGCCGCGGGCGGCAGGCCGTCAGGCAGCCACGCCACCTGCTGCAGTGCGCCGTCCTTCACGCGCGCGCTGATGCCGGCGTTCTGCGGCGGATAGCACAGCCCCTTGTCGGCGCAGCCCTGGTAGCCGATGGCCACGCCGAAATCACCGCTCGCCGTGCGCAGCGGCAGCGCCACCGTCACCGCACCGCGCAGCGTCTCGGTGTACCTGCCGAAGCCTTCGTCGTACTCCTGCCTGCCGTGCGGCAGCACCGGCTCGGCCAGCGCGGCCGTGGCGGGCGCAGCAGCCACTGGCTCACCGACCGTGATGCGCTCGCGGTACAGGTGATAGCCCGGCGCCACGTCGAAGCGCAGCTCGATGGTCTGCGCATCGCGCAGCTGCACGCTGGTGCGGAAGGCCTGCGCGGGGTCGAGGAACTCGTCCGCCGCGAAGGCCGGCGCCGCGAGCAGCGCCACGGTGGAAACCAGCCAACGCCAGCTCGTCATGATCCGCACCCGATGCGGCTGGTGTGCAGCGCGACGTCGTCGAGCCACACGGTGTTGCCCGTGCCGCCGTACGACTCCCAGCCCAGCTTCAGGTCGGTGACCTGCGGCTTCCACGAAGGCCGGCTCGCGAGCCAGGCCTGGTCCACGTCGGCGGTCTGCGTCGAATCGAGCTGCAGCGCGGCCACGGCCGTGCCGTTGACCCAGGTCTGCATCGTGCCCATCGCCGAGTTCAGCCCGAACTCGATGCAGGTCCAGGTGGCGGCCGGCAGCTTCGCGCTCAGCGAGATGCCGGTCGGGCTCAGCGACGGCAGCGTCGCATCGTCCTTCGAGCGGTTCCACATCAGGATGCCGGCCTGGCCGCCCATGCGCAGGTCCTGCATGCTGCCGTCGACCGATTCGATCGCGTCGTGCATCGACATGAAGGTCACGTGCGGATCGCCGAGTGCCGTCGCGAGCCGGATGTAGAAGCGGCCGTAGATGACCGGGCCCATCGACGCCGCCTTCGTGTTGATGATGAAGGCGTGGCCGCAGTAGCTGCTGCCCGGGTCGATGCGCACCGATTGCTTGCCGCCGTGCGACACCGCGCCGTCGATCGTCGCCTTGCCGCTGTTGTCGAAGCAGTTCGGCCCGCCGACGCTCCACAGCGCCGGGTTCGGCACCGCGCCGGCGGTGGTCGACTCGAAGTCGTCGCACAGCGCGAGGTCGGTGCAGGCCAGCGTGGCGGGGGCAGGCGCCGGGGCCGGGGCCGGGGCCGGGGCCGGGGCCGGCGCGGGCGCTGGCGCAGGAGCCGGTGCGGGAGCCGGAGCAGGCGTCGGCGCAGGTGCGGGAGCAGGCGCCGGCGTGGGTGCAGGGGCCGGCGCTGGCGTGGGGGCAGGAGCAGGCGCAGGCGCGGGTG
>NZ_JBFUCB010000048.1:0-18574 GCF_056405435.1 Rhizobacter sp. P1_G5
GAGCCGGCGGGATCGGCTGCGCTCGCGGCCCCGGTGGCAGATTGCGAGGCTGCCGCCGGATCCGGCGCCGGGACCGGCACGGGCGGGGCGGCCGCGACGACCACGGCCGACGCCGCTGGGGGCGCGGCGGCCGTCAGCCCGCTGGAGCGCGGCGACATCAGCGTCCACCATGCGGCAGCGGCGATCCCGACGCCGGCGGCGGCCACCAGGCCCCAGGCCAGGCGGTGGCGCCCGACGGGTTGCTCGGCGGACTCGTCGGCGCCGTCGCCGTCCTGCGGATGCTCTTCCAGCCAGTGGCGCAGCTCGCGCGACAACGCACGCGCCGAGCGGTAGCGGTCGTCGGGGTTCTTCTCCATCGCCCGGGCGGCGATCTCGGACAAGGCCTTCGGCACGCTGCTGTTGACCTGGTGCGCGGTCGGCGGGTTGTACTCGGCGACGGCGCGGGTGATCTCGGCCAGCGAGCTGCCGCGGAACGGCCGCACGTCGGCCAGCAGTTCGTAGAGCACGACGCCGAGCGAGAACACGTCGCAGCGGCGGTCCACCGGCTGCTGGCGCACCTGCTCGGGCGACATGTAGTAGGGCGAGCCGCCGACGATGTCCTCGCCGTTCGCATCGTGCTGGTGCGCGATGCGGGCGATGCCGAAGTCGAGCACGCGCGGCTGCGTGCGCCCGACCATGAAGATGTTGGCCGGCTTGATGTCGCGATGCACCACGCCCTTCGAGTGCGCATAGGCGAGCGCATCGGCGACGCGGCGCACGATCAGCGCGGCCTGGTGCGGTGACGGCCGCCAGCCCTCCTGGCGCAGCTGGCGCAGGTCGCGGCCCTTCAGCAGCTCCATCGCGATGTAGGCGCCTTGCTCGCTCGCGCCGGCATCGAACACCGTGACGATGTGCGGGTGGCTCAGGCCGCCGGCCGCGCGGGCCTCGTTCAGGAACAGCGCATTGAACGCATCGCGCTGCTCGGCCGAGATCTCGAGGTTCAGGGTCTTGATCGCGATCAGCCGCGACAGCAGCGGGTCGTGCGCGGCATAGACCACGCCGAGGCCGCCTTCGCCGATGCGGTACTTGAGCGCGTACCGGCCGATGTGGCCGATGGTCGGCATCTGGTCGGCGCCGCCCATCGGCGGCACCGTGGTGGAGAAGGTGGCGGCCGGTTGTGCGGGCAGCCCGAGGTCGGTGTCGCCCCACTTCGGCGCACCCGGCGTCGAGTTGGCAAGGTCGGAGGAAGGATCAGGAACAGGGCCGGGCATGAGGCGGGTTGGGTTCGTGGCACGGTTGTCCACCACGGACGCAGCTTAGTGCAAGCGCATCGGGCCCCGGCAGTAAAAAACCCCGCGTTCTGTGCATTCGTAACATGCGCTTGCGAAAGTCGACGAGATGGTGCATGGGGTTCAACCCAAAACTGACAACAACGCCGACAACAAAAACACCGGCAAAAGATGACAGCTACGTGGACAGCAATTGCTGCAGGCGCTGCACCGCGTCCTGCAGGTGCGCCATCGAGCTCGCATACGACAGGCGGATGTAGCGATCGGCGGCATGCGGTCCGAAATCGCGGCCGGGCGTGATGGCCACCTGCGCCTCGCGCATCAGCCGGAAGCAGAAGTCCCAGCTGCTGTCGGCATGTGCCGAGCAATCGGCCCAGGCGTAGAACGCGCCGTCGGGCATCACCGGCACGCGCAGGCCCATCGCCTGCAGCGCCGGCACCAGGAAATCGCGGCGCGCGCGGAACTCGGCGCGGCGGCGTTCGAACTCGGCGATCGAGGCCGGCTCGAAGCAGGCCAGCGCCGCCTGCTGCGCGAGCGACGACGGGCAGATGTAGAGGTTCTGCGCGAGGCGCTCGATGGGCGCCACCAGTTCCGGCGGCAGCACCAGCCAGCCGAGCCGCCAGCCGGTCATGCTGAAGTACTTCGAGAAGCTGTTGATCGAGATCACGTCGTCGCCATGCGCGAGCGCGGTGTGGCCGAACGCGTCGTCGAAGCTCAGGCCGAGGTAGATCTCGTCGACCATCGTGAAGCCGCCGCGTTCGCGCACCGCCTGCACGATGCGCCCCATCTCGTCGAACGCGATCGAGGTGCCGGTCGGGTTCGACGGCGAGGCGAGCAGCACGCCGCGCGTCGCCGCCGTCCAGGCCGATTGCACGGTGGCGGCATCCGGCTGGAAGCGGTGCTCGGGCGAGGCCGGCAGCAGCCGCGCGACGCCATCGGCGGCCGCGACGAAGTGGCGGTTGCACGGGTAGCTGGGGTCGGGCATCAGCACCTCGTCGCCGCGCTCGACGAGCGCCAGGCAGGCGAGCTGCAGCGCGGCCGACGCGCCGGCGGTGATCACGATGCGTTYGGGCGCGATGTCGACCTGGAAGCGCTCGGCGTACCAGCGGCTCAGCCGCTCGCGCAGCGCCGGCAGGCCGGTGGCCTGCGTGTACTGCGTGCTGCCGCGCTCCAGGCATTCGCGCGCGGCCTGCTGCACCAGCGGTGGCGCGGTGAAATCTGGCTCACCGATGTTCAGGAAGATCATCGGCCGGCCGCCCTGCGCGGGGTCGCAGGCGGCGGTGCGCGACAGCTCGACGGCCGCCTTCGCGCACTCCATCACGTAGAAGGGCTCGATGTGGTCCAGGCGGCCGGCGAGCTTCATCGCTGCGTCGCGCCGGGTCAGCGTCGCTGGGCGCGGAACGCCGCCACCTCGACCGGGCGCAGGTCGAGCGCCGCCTTGTCGAGCACGCCGTTCACGTACTTGTGGCCGTCGGTGCCGCCGAAGCTCTTGGCCAGCTCGACCGCCTCGTTGATCGCGACCTTGTACGGGATGTCGATGCAGTGCTTCAGCTCGTAGGCGCCGATCATCAGCACGCCGTGCTCGATCGGCGACAGCTCGGTGGTCTTGCGGTCGACGTGGCGCGAAAGCACCGCGTCGAGGTCGGACGCCTCGGCGATGCAGCCGTGCAGCAGCGCGTCGAAGTGCGCCGCGTCGACCTTGTCGAAGCCTTCCTGCTCGCGCATGTGGGCATCGACCACGCCGACCTCGGCGCCGGACAGCAGCCACTCGTACAGGCCTTGCAGCGCGGCCTCGCGCGAGCGGCGGCGCGACGACTTGGGCTGCGGCTTGCCACCCTTGTGGCCGCCCTTGCCCGCGGGCTTCTTCGCGGCCGGTGCATCGGCCGCCGGTGCGTCAGCCGCCGGGGCGGGGTTCTTCGGTTCGGTCTCGCTCACGACAGGTCTTCCAGCAGGTTGGCCATCTCGACGGCGACGCGTGCTGCGTCACGGCCTTTCTCTTCGACGCGGGCCCAGGCCTGGGCCTCGTCCTCGACGGTCAGGATGGCGTTGGCGATCGGGATCTCGTGGTCGAGCGCGACGCGCGTGACGCCGGCGCCGCTCTCGTTGGACACGAGTTCGAAGTGGTAGGTCTCGCCGCGGACGATGCAGCCGAGCGCGACCAGTGCGTCGTAGCGGTCGCTCGCGGCCATCGCGTTCAGCGCCAGCGGCACCTCCAGCGCGCCGGGCACCGTCACGTGCTTGATGTGCTTGGCGGCGACGCCCAGCGTGCCGAGCTCGCCGATGCAGGCGTCGGCCAGCGCCTGCGTCAGCTTGTCGTTGAACCGGGCCTGCACGATGCCGATGCGCAGGTCGGTGCCGTCCAGGTCGGCCGCCTGGCCCTTGTCTGCTGCTTGCATGTCAATCCAGTCGGTCGTTCAGTGTTCGGGGGCGACGAAGCCGGTGACCTCGAGGCCGTAGCCGGTCATGCTCGGCATGCGGCGCGGGCTGCCCAGCAGCTTCATCTTCGTGACGCCCAGCTCGCGCAGGATCTGGGCGCCGATGCCGTAGGTGCGCAGGTCCATCTGCGCGCGGGCGCGCGCCGGCGCCGCGGGGGTGTCCTGCCAGTGCGACAGCAGCGACTGCACGTCCTCGCCGCAATTCAGCAGCACCGCGACGCCGCGCTGGCTGGCCTGCAGCGTCGAGAGCGCCTTGTGCAGCGGCCACGAGTGGCTGCAGGCGCCGGTGTCGAGCAGGTCCATCACCGACAGCGGCTCGTGCACGCGCACCAGCACCTCGTCGCTCGTGTCGATGCTGCCGTGGCTCAGCGCGAGGTGCAGGCCGCCGGTGCGGTCGCGGAAGGCGGTGCAGTCGAAATCGCCCTGCGCGGTGGTCAGCGTGCGCTGGCCGATGCGCTCGATCAGGCTTTCGTTGCGGCTGCGGTAGCCGATCAGGTCGGCGATGGTGCCGATCTTCAGGCCGTGTTCCTTCGCGAAGACCTCCAGGTCCGGCAGGCGCGCCATCGTGCCGTCGTCCTTCATGATCTCGCAGATCACCGAGGTGGGGCTGAGGCCGGCCATCGCCGCGAGGTCGCAGCCGGCCTCGGTGTGGCCGGCGCGCATCAGCACGCCGCCATCCTGCGCCTGCAACGGGAAGATGTGGCCGGGCTGCACCAGGTCGGCGGCCTGCGCATCGCGCGCGACGGCGGCCTGCACGGTGCGGGCGCGGTCGGCGGCCGAGATGCCGGTGGAAACGCCGGTGGCGGCTTCGATCGAGACGGTGAACGCGGTGCCGTGGCGGGTGCCGTTGCGGGTGGCCATCGGCGGCAGCTGCAGGCTCTCGCAGCGCTCGCGGGGGAGGGTCAGGCAGATCAGGCCGCGGCCGAAGCGCGCCATGAAGTTGATCGCCTCGGGCGTCACGTGGTCGGCCGCGAGCACCAGGTCGCCCTCGTTTTCGCGGTCTTCCTCGTCGACGAGGATGACCATGCGGCCGGCGGCGAGCTCGGCGATCAGTTCGGGTACGGGGGAGATCGGCATAGCCCGCCATTGTAGGCGGGCGACCCGGTCAAGTCCGGGCGGGAGCCGTGGCCAGCATCCGCTCGACGTAGCGGGCGATCAGGTCGATCTCGAGGTTGACGGTCGAACCGGCCGCCAGCGTGCCCAGCGTCGTGTTCTCGATCGTGTGCGGGATCAGGTTGATGCTGAACTCGCAGCCCTCGGGCCGGTCGTCGACGCGGTTGACCGTGAGGCTCACACCGTTCACCGCGACCGAGCCCTTGTAGGCGAGGAAGCGGCCGATGTGGGCCGACGCCAGCACGCGCAGCTCCCACGATTCGCCGACCGGCGCGAAATGCGTCACGCGGCCGATGCCGTCGACGTGGCCGCTGACGAGGTGGCCGCCCAGCCGGTCGTGCGCCCGCAGCGCCTTCTCGAGGTTGACCGGGCCGGGTTGCGACAGGCCGGCGGTCTTGTCCAGGCTCTCGGCCGAGATGTCGATCGTGAAGCGGCTGGCGGCGGCGTCGAAGGTGGTGACCGTCATGCAGGCGCCGTTCAGCGAGATGCTGTCGCCCAGCTGCACGTCGTCGAGGTAGTGGTCGGGGGCCTGCAGCGTCAGTTGCAGGCCGTGGGAGGCGTCGGCGCCCAGCGGGCGGACGGATTCGATGCGGCCGAGGCCGGAGATGATGCCGGTGAACATGGGCGTGATTCTCGCAGTCAGAACAGTTCCCGCGCCGACGGGCGGGCGATCACGCGCAGGTCGTCGCCGATGCGGTCGACCGCATGGAAGCGCAGCGCTGCGGCGTCGTCCAGCCGCTCCAGCGGGCCGAAGGCGGCCAGGTCGCGGCCGGCGCCGAGCAGCTTCGGCGCGAGGTACACGAGGTACTCGTCGACCAGCCCCTCGCGCACGAACGAGCCGTTCAGCTTGTGGCCGGCCTCGACGTGCAGCTCGTTGATGCCGCGCTGCGCCAGGTCAACCAGCACGGCGGCCAGGTCGACCTTGCCCGTCGGGCCGGGCCGCAGGATCACCTCGGCGCCGGTGGCCGCCAGCGTGGCGATGCGGGCCGCCTCGGGCGCCGCGGCATACACCAGCACCTGGCCGGGCGCATCGAGGATGCGCGCGGTGGGCGGCATGTCGAGCCGCGAATCGATGACGACGCGCAGCGGTTGCTTCGCGGTCTCGACCAGCCGCACATCCAGCCGGGGGTTGTCGTCGAGCACGGTGCCGACGCCGGTCAGCACCGCGCCGGCCCGCTTGCGCCAGGCGTGGCCGTCGGTGCGCGCCGCCTCGCCGGTGATCCACTGGCTGGCGCCGTTGTTCAATGCGGTGCGCCCGTCGAGCGAGGTCGCGGCCTTCAGGCGCACCCACGGCCGCCCGCGCACCATGCGCGAGAAGAAGCCGATGTTGAGCTCGCGTGCCGCTTCGCCCAGCAGGCCGGATTCGACCTGCACGCCCTGTGCCCGCAGCCGCGCCAGGCCCTGGCCTGCCACCAGCGGGTTCGGGTCGGTGACGGCCGAGACGACGCGCGCGATGCCGGCGGCCAGCAGCGCATCGCAGCACGGCGGCGTGCGGCCGTGGTGCGAGCAGGGTTCCAGCGTCACGTAGGCGGTCGCGCCTGGCGTCGCATGGCCGCGCGCGGCGGCATCGCGCAAGGCCATCACCTCGGCATGCGGCCCGCCGGCCTGTTGCGTGTGTCCGCGCCCGATCACCTGGCCGTGGGCGTCGAGGATCACGCAGCCGACGCGCGGGTTCGGGTCGGTCAGGCCGATGGCGTGTCCGGCCAGCGCGAGTGCTTCGCGCATCGCGGCGTGGTCGGCGGGCGTGAACGCCGCGGCGTTCGGGGGCTCGGTGGGCGGCATCGGGCGGGTCAGGGTTGGTGCTGCACGGTGTCCAGCAGGGCGTCATTGTGCGTCGCGATCGCGCTGCCGTCCGGGCACGGCTGGTCGCCGCGCACCACCAGGTAGTTCTGCTGGCGCAGCGCGCCGTGCACCGTGGCGTAGCGGGCAGGGTGCTCGTCGTTGCGGTCGATCGCGCCGCTGCCGTCGAGGTCGGTGCTGTAGCGGCACACGCGCTGGCTGCCGACGCGCGTGCCGACGCTCCAGCCGAGCGGTTCGATCTCGACCCGGCCGGACCAGCCGGTGGCCGGCGGATCGGGCACCACGCAGCCGTAGCGGACGAAGCGCGCACCGGCGATGGCGACGGGCTGGATGGCGCAGCGGACGAGCCGTGCCGGAGGGCCGTCGAGCGCGAGGACGACGCCCAGCGGCAGCAACGGGTCGCCCGGCGTCGCAGGGTCCGGCGGAGCGCTGGCCGAGAAGCGCAGGTGACCGCTCAGCACGGTGCCGCTCGCGGGTTCGCAGCCGGATGGTGCAGCGCTGCAGCGCGCGACGATCGCCCCATCCGCATCGCCGAACAGCCAAGCCGCCGCCCCCGGCCCGCCGGGTTGCCAGAGGCTTCGATCGGGGGCGGTCGAGATCGATTCGAACGGGATGTCCGGCGCACGCCCGAGCGGCCGGGCGATCGCGATGTCTTGCGGGGCGAGGCCCAGCACGGCGTCGTAGACCGGCGAGAGGCGCGGCACACGGGCATCCAGCTGCACGCGATGCAGTCCGCCGGCGGGATGGCGCCAGTTCACGACGACGCTGAGGTCGCGCAGGGCGGGCGCCTCGGTCGCCTCGGGTGTCTCGGACTGCTCGCTGTGGCTGAGCTCGAATGGCGCCGGCGTCGTGGTGGCCGGTGACGATGCGGCCGCGCCGCGCAGGCGATCGAACTCCCGGCTTGCGAGCTGAAGCGCATCGATCCGCTGCCGTGCCGCGGTGCGGGCATGGCGCAGTGCGTCCTGCTGGTTCAGCAACGCTGCCGACAGCAGCGACACCAGCAACAACGCAACCAAGGCCTCGAGCAGGGCGGCGCCGGCGGCCACCGGGGCGGCGGGTGGCCCCTTGAAGGAGCGGTGCATCAGAAGTCGCGCCAGCTGCCGGGCACGCGGGCCCAGGTGCCGCAGCACATCTGCAGGCGTTCGATGACGCTGCTGTCGTGGTCGATGCGGGTCGGCCCGGACAGCAGCAGATCGTCCTCGGCCAGCAGTGCACCGTGCAGCGTGGCCCCGGCTTCGTCGCGCCACTCGGCGTTGCGCAGGTACAGCACGCCGTGGATGCGCGCCGGCCCGCGCAGGTGCACCGCACCGTCGACCACCAGCAGAACCGGTCGTGCGGGCGAGCCGAGCTGGGTGGCGCCGTCCAGCCGCAGGCCGCCGTCGAGCCAGAGCAGGGTCGCCGACCCCGGCGGCGCGAGCCGCCGGGAGATCTCGTCGTCGCAGGGCCGCGTGCAGGTCACGAAGCGCGCCGCGGGCTGGGCCTGCCACGTCGTGCGGTTCATCCGGAAGACGCTCGCGAAGAACTGCGCCGCGTCGACCGAGGCGAGAGCCGCATCGGCACTGACGATGGTCGACAGCGCGGGTGCACCGGGCGGGCCGACCAGCCTGGCGTCGCCCGGGTCGGCCTCGGCACCGGCGTGCAGCGTGAGGCCGCCGCTCGCGATCCCGTGGTGCACGACGGTCGGCCCGCCCAGCAGCTGCACGGATCCGCGCGCCGTGATGGCCGCGACCGGCCGGACGTCGATGGCCGGGATGCGGGCCGCATCGGCCCAGGCCCGCGCGACGTGGACCGCTGCACCAGCGCCCGCAGGTGCTAGGCAGGCGGTGGCGTTGCCGCTGCAGCCGATCGACTCGATCGTGGTGACACCTGAGGCGGCGCTGTCCAGCCGCAGCGCGAAGGCCTGGCGGGCCGCGTCGCCGTCGATCTCGGCGCTGCTCCCGTCGGCCGGTGGGCAGCGGCATGACCAGGCCCCGCCGATGAACGAGCAGGACGGCATGGCGGGCGTCCCCTGGTAGCGCTCGCGGAAGGCTGCTCCCTCGGCAGCGGGCCGGCAGGCGTCGTCGACGGGACGTTCGTCGTTGAGCCGGGCCAATGCCCATGCGAGCCCCGACTCCGCCGCTTCGGCGGCCTGGGCGGCGCGCATGCGGTTGCCGGAGGATTTCAGCTCCTCCCATGCCACGCGGAAGGTGTACGTCGCGGCGAGCGTGAGGGCCGCCGCGACCACCAGCACCAGGATCAGCGCCACCGCACCGGATTGACCCGAAGCCGCGCCGGGGCCGTGCATCCGGCGGCTCATCCGGCGGTTCATCCCGGACACCCGCCGACCACGGCGTCATTGCGCACGCGGGCTTCGACCAGGGCCTCGCGCGCCGCGCCGCTGGCCGCGGGAGCTTGATCGGTGGCCAGGGCCTGCAAGCGGATGCGGACCTGGCGTTGCAGCTGGTAGGGGCAGGCCCCGGCATCGCAGGGGCGGCTGCAGAACTCCCGCAGATCGATGCGCCGGATGTCGGGCGTGAACTCCAGCCGCGTGACCCGCATCGAGGTGGTGTCGCTGAGGGCCTGCCAGTGCCCTGCACCGAACGCCATCTCGATGACGCCGCTGCGCAGCCGGTAGCCGAAGCGGCTCGGGGCGATGCCGGAGGCCGGCGTGGCGACGTAGTCGATGCTCAGGCCGTCGCCGCTCGCGGCGAGTGCGATGGCGGGGTCGGCCGAGTCGGCCACGGCTGCGGTGCCGGCCGGCACACGATGGCCGGCGCGGGCGAGATCGCGCGACATCACCTCGGCGATCGTCTGCAGGTCGTGCGTGAGGCGCAGATCGGCCAGTTGCCGATGGGCGTCCTGCAACTGGAACGTCAGCAGGCCGAGGGCCAGGACGACGACCGACAGGCCGATCGCCAACCCCGCCATCAGCTCGACGAGCGTGAAACCGCGCCGCTGCTGCGGCAAGGAGGACGTGGAGGCCATCGCCACCCCTTCAGCAGGCACGGTAGCCGGCCACCGCGCCCTGCGGCGAGCAGCTGCGCACGCGGCCGAGCAGGTTGACGACATGCTGGATCGCGAGGCCCGACGCGCTGGCCAGCCGCAGCGTGGCGGCCGGCGTGCTGGTGCCGTGCTGCGCGTCGAAGCTCATCGTCGGGACATTGGCCTGCAGGCTGACCTGCTGCCCGGCCTGCAGCGCGACGTGGCGGATCGCCTGGCCGCCGGCTTCGCAGGCTGCCTCGTCTCGTGACGTGCAACGGCACGCGTCGATCGCTCCGACATAGACGACGTAACAGTTCGACGGCGTCGTCACGCCGCGAAAGCCGATGCGCACATTCTGGTTGCGGCCGATGGCTTCGCTGCGCGCGAGGCGCAGGTCGGCCGCGAGTTCGTTCGCGACGCCTTCGAGCCGCCGCACCTCCATCCAGCGCTGCAGGTTCGGCGCCGCGATCAGCGCGAGCACGGTGCACACCGCCACGCACACCATCAACTCGATGAGCGTGAAACCCTCGGCCGATCGCGGCCTGGCAAGCTGAAACATGTTGGATCCCCCTGATGAACGGACGCGGACTTTAGGAAGTGCCGCGCCGCCGGCCACTCCCCCGATGGGGGGAGAAGGGGGCCAAAACCACCCTCGGATGTACCGGTACGTGAGGGGGTTTCAGGGGTTTTGTGTGATTTCGGGAGATGCGTACCGGTTCAGATGTCCCGGATCAGCTGCCGGAACTCATCGACGTCTTCGAAGCTGCGGTAGACCGATGCGAAGCGCACGTAGGCGACCTTGTCGATGCGCTTGAGCTCGCGCATCACCAGTTCGCCCAGGCGTGTCGACGGCACTTCCTTCGAGCCGCTGTTGAGCAGCTTGTCCTGGATGCGCTCCATCGCCGCGTCGATCTGCTCGACGCTGACCGGCCGCTTGCGCAGCGCGAGCGTCATCGAGGCACGGATCTTCGAGGCGTCGAAATCGGCGCGCGTGCCGTCCTTCTTGACGACGGACGGCAGCGCGATCTCGGCGCGCTCGTAGGTGGTGAAGCGCTTGTCACAGCTCTGGCAGCGGCGGCGCCGGCGCACGACATCGCCCTCATCGGACTCGCGCGTCTCGACGACCTGCGTTTCCTCGTGACTGCAGAACGGGCAGCGCACGGCTCAGCGGCCGGTGACCGGCAGGCCGATCATCCGCGGTACACCGGGAAGTCACGCGTCAGCGCGGCCACCTTGGCCTTCACCGCTTCGATCACCGACTCGTCGTTCGGCTTGTCCAGCACGTCGGCGATCAGGTGGGCGGTGGCGCGCGCCTGCTCCTCCTTGAAGCCGCGCGTCGTGAAGGCCGGGCTGCCCAGGCGGATGCCGCTGGTGACCATCGGCTTCTGCGGGTCGTTCGGGATGCCGTTCTTGTTGCAGGTCATGTGGGCGCGGCCCAGCAGCGCCTCGGCTTCCTTGCCGGTCAGGTTCTTCGGGCGCAGGTCGACCAGCATCACATGGCTCTCGGTGCGGCCGCTGACGATGCGCAGGCCGCGCTCGATCAGCGTCTCGGCCAGCACGACCGCGTTCTTCGCGACCTGCTGCTGGTAGACCTTGAACTCGGGCGCCAGCGCTTCCTTGAAGGCCACCGCCTTCGCGGCGATCACGTGCATCAGCGGCCCGCCCTGGATGCCGGGGAAGATCGCGCTGTTGATCTTCTTCGCGATGGCTTCGTCGTTCATCACGATGATGCCGCCGCGCGGGCCGCGCAGGCTCTTGTGGGTGGTCGAGGTGACGACGTCGGCATGCGGCACCGGGTTCGGGTAGACGCCCGCGGCGATCAGGCCGGCGTAGTGCGCCATGTCGACCATGAAGTACGCGCCGACCGCCTTGGCGACCTTGGCGAAGCGCTCGAAATCGATGCGCAGGCTGTAGGCCGAGGCGCCCGCGATGATCAGCTTCGGCTTGTGCTCGTGGGCGAGGCGCTCCATCGCGTCGTAGTCGATCTCTTCCTGGGCATTCAGGCCGTAGCTGACGACCTTGAACCACTTGCCGCTCATGTTCAGCGCCATGCCGTGCGTCAGGTGGCCGCCTTCGGCCAGGCTCATGCCCATGATGGTGTCGCCGGGCTGCAGCAGGCCGAAGAACACCGCCTGGTTGGCCTGCGAGCCGGAATTGGGCTGCACGTTGGCGTGTGCCGCGCCGTAGATCTGCTTGATGCGGTCGATCGCGAGCTGCTCGACSATGTCGACGTACTCGCAGCCGCCGTAGTAGCGSYTGCCGGGGTAGCCYTCGGCGTAYTTGTTGGTCAGCTGGCTGCCCTGCGCGGCCATCACGGCCGGCGAGGCGTAGTTCTCCGAGGCGATCAGCTCGATGTGATCTTCCTGGCGCTGGTTCTCGCTCTGGATCGCGGCGAAGAGCTCGGGGTCCACCTGGGCGACGGTGGAGTGGGTGCGGTCGAACATGGCTGGCAGTCCTCTTCAACAGAAGACCCCGGGGCGGATCATGCGAGGCGGACTCACATGGCCACGGGGCTGCCCAGGCGAACGGCTGAACCGGTGCCGGAAACCCGGAACCGGCTGCGCTTCCCGGTGGTTCACCACCTCAGGCCGACGGGCGTCACGCTGATCGTGACATCCCGGGCCCCATCGCCAGTTGCGCAGCCCGCGAAGTGTACCGCGGCCCCTGCCGCCTCAGCGCAGCGAGGCCACCTGGTGCATCGTGTGGGCTTGCGAAGCGATCGGCGCCGCCGACACCGGCGTCGGCTCGATGACGGCCGGCTCGGCCTGCAGCGGCGTGCTCGGCAGCGCGACCGGCGTCGGCACCACCAGCGGCGCGAACACCGGCACCGACTTGCCGTCGGCCACCATGCGCAGGTGCTCGCGCTCGGCCAGCACCTTGCCGGCGTAGCCGCCGTCGTCGTTCAGGTTGGCGGCACCCACGTAGAAACGCAGACCGGCCTCGACACCGCCGGCGCGCGCGATGCATTCCTTCAGCACCAGCGCGCCGACCCGCAGGTTCGTCACCGGGTCGAAGGCCGCATGGTTGCCGCCGAAGGCTTCGTACTTGTCGTCATGCACGCGGGTCATCACCTGCATCAGGCCCTGCGCACCGACCGAGCTCTGGGCAAACGGGTTGAAGCTGGACTCGATCGCCATGATCGCGAGGATCWGCGTCGGGTCGAGCCCGGACTTGTTGCCGACGGCCCAGGCTTCCTTCACGAGCCGGCTGACGGGCTCGGGAGCGACGCGGTAGCGGCGCGAGATCCACAGCGCGACGGCGGCCTGCTGCTTGGTCAGGTCCCTGGGGTCGGCTGCGGTGGCGCGGCTCACGGCATCGGGCTCGACCAGGTCGGTCAGCGCCTGGGCGGTGCCCTCGACGCGGGCATCGTGGCGCGCCCGCAGCCAGTCGAGCGCGCGGCTCTCGGCGGCATGGCGCAGGTCGGCGCGGCTGCCCATGAACAGCACGATCGCGACGATGGCCAGCCCCAGCAGGGCCAGGCCGTTGTGGCTCACTTCCAGCAGGCCGTGACCCACGTCACGCAGAAAGACCGCGCTCGACCGAGCGGCGGTGTGGCGGGCGTCCTGAAATCCCGCGATCCATTGTTGAAGCGCTGTCGTCATGTCACTCCTTGTCAGTCCGTCTGGCGCCTCCACCCGCCGCGGCACGGGGCCCGAGGGGTGCGAGAGGTGACGGTGATAATCGACCGCGGTTCGACTCCGGGAGTCTCCGGAACCGCTCCGTCGGCTTGCTCGTCGGCAGCGTGGTCCCCGCGGGCACCTCGTGTGCTCTACGGGTTTACCCTGATCAGTTCTCAAGGTGTCGCGAATTCTAGGAACTGGATTCATAACCAGTCAAGGATAAGGATGCCGTTCTTCATWACTAAAGAGAATGAAATACCGTGACCTGAGGGACTTCATGGCGGGCCTGGAACGGGCCGGCGAGCTCAAACGCATCGCCGAACCAGTCTCCGCGCGGCTGGAAATGACAGCGATCAGCGACTCCGTGCTGCGCGCCGGCGGTCCGGCGCTGTGGTTCGAGCGCCCCGCCGGTTACAAAATTTCGGCCTTGACGAACCTGTTCGGAACGCCTCGGCGGGTCGCCCAGGGCATGGGCGCCACCGAGGTGAGCGAGCTGCGCGACGTGGGCCGGGTGCTGGCCAGCCTGAAGGAACCTGAGCCGCCGAAGGGGCTGAAAGATGCCGGCCGTTTGTTACAAATGATCAAGGCGCTGTGGGACATGAAGCCGGCCGCGGTCCGGTCGGCGCCGTGCCAGCAGGAGGTGCTGCACGGCAGCGAGGTCGATCTGGGCGAGTTGCCGGTGCAGACCTGCTGGCCCCTGGATGCGGGGCCCCTGATCACGTGGGGTCTGGTGATCACGCGCGGCCCGCAGGCCTCGCCGACGGCGCGGCGCCGCCAGAACCTGGGCATCTACCGCCAGCAGGTGATCGGGCGCAACGAGGTCATCATGCGCTGGCTGGCGCACCGGGGCGGGGCGCTGGACTTCCGCGATTTCGCGCTCGCCAATCCGGGCCAGCCGTTCCCGATCGCGGTGGCGCTCGGCGCCGATCCGGCGACCATCCTCGGCGCCGTGACGCCGGTGCCCGACAGCCTGTCCGAATACCAGTTCGCCGGGCTGTTGCGCGGCAGCCGCACCGAAGTGGTCGACACCGCGGTCGGCGAGCCGGGCTGGATGTTGCAGGCGCCGGCCGGTGCCGAGATCGTGCTGGAAGGCCACATACCGGTCGTGCCGGCCGGCTTCACCGGGACCAGCGAGCACGGCGTGCCGTTGAAGGAGGTCGGCGGCTACCTGCATGCGCTCGAAGGGCCGTTCGGCGACCACACCGGCTATTACAACGAGCAGGACTGGTTCCCGGTGTTCCGCATCGACCGGCTGACGCGCCGGCGCGATCCGATCTACCACTCCACCTACACCGGCAAGCCGCCCGACGAGCCGGCCGTGCTGGGCGTGGCGCTGAACGAGGTGTTCGTGCCGATCCTGCAGAAGCAGTTTCCGGAGATTGTCGACTTCTACCTGCCGCCCGAAGGCTGCAGCTACCGGATGGCGATCGTCAGCATCCGCAAGAGCTATCCCGGCCATGCGAAGCGGCTGATGTTCGGCATCTGGAGCTTCCTGCGCCAGTTCATGTACACGAAGTTCATCGTCGTGACCGACGACGATGTCGACATCCGCAACTGGCAGGAGGTGATCTGGGCGATCACGACCCGCATGGACCCGGTGCGCGACACGACGCTGGTCGAGAACACGCCGATCGACTACCTCGATTTCGCGTCGCCGGTCAGCGGGCTGGGCGGCAAGATGGGGCTGGATGCCACCAACAAGTGGCCGGGCGAGACCGCGCGTGAATGGGGGCGCAGCATCCGCATGGACGCTGAGGTGGAGCAGAAGGTGGCGCAGATCGTCGCCGGCGTGATGAAACGCTGACCATTGCGAAATCGGCGCAGATTCCTCGAATGAGGCCTTGAATCGCCGCCGAGCGTCGTCTAAGTTTGGTGGGCCTGCATGCAGGCATCCTCACCGGCGCAGTCCCTGCGCACCAGGAGCCCTGGACCCACTTCCTCCGGAGCCCCGAGTTGGCAACGTCAGTTGCCCGCCCCTCCCACCGCAAGGTCGGGAGGGGTTTCGTCTTGTGGGGCAGTCAAGCGCGGACCAGGCTGCCGATCCACTCGTGCAGCGCGTTGCGCACATTCATGAAGCCGCGCGTCGTCGGCACCCATTCGAGCGACTTGGTGTCGACGCGCAGCGCCAGGCCCATCGGCGCCGGCTGGATCTTGACACTGCCGCGCGCTGCGTCCTCGAACATCGCGACCGCGCGCGGCATGTGCCAGCCGTGCGTCACCAGCACGATCTGCGTGATGCCGGCCGGCTTCAGCAGCGCGACAGTGCGGGCTGCGTTCTCGCGGGTGTCCTTCGACTGGTCCTCGACCCATTTCAGCGGGTGAGAGAAATCCTGTGCGGCGATGCGCGCCGCCGTCTGGGCTTCCGGCTGCCCGTCCGGCTGGGCCCAACCGAGACCACCGCTGAAGCCGACCGGCAGCCCGGTCTGGCGGCCCAGCCACACGCCATAACGCAGGCGTTCCAGCGATTGGGCGTTGAGGTTGGCCACGCCGTACTCAGGTGCCAGCGCCTCTTGCCCGCCGCCCAGCACGATGATCGCGACCGGCTGCTTCGCCTGCGCCGCCGTCCTCAGGTCGTTGATTTGCGCGGTGCTGAGTGCCGCCGGCGGCTTCAGCGCCACCTGAATCAGGAACTGCGCCGTTCCGTTGCAGGCGCTGAACCACAGCCCGAGCGTGGCCACCATGATCACGAACCAGCCGAGGCCGCGACGCGGCAGGATCAGCCGGGCTCCGATCAGCACCAGCAGCAGCAGCGGCACCGGCGGCAGCACGAGTGCGCTGAGGATGGGCTTCCAGGATTCGATGCCGAGCAGGGTCAGCAGGCTGTTCATGCGCTGGTTCCGGGGGAAAGGTGGACAACGGCCGGCAGGAGGCGCCGGCATGGCGGCTGGATTGTGCCGATGAGTCAGCGCTCACAGGTGTGAATCGTTCACACTTCCCGGCCCGCCCTGGCACCGTTGTCAGGCGCCGTTGTCAGGAAGCACGCCGTGGCGCGACCGAGTCGACAGCCTTGCAAACTGCGCGCTCGCAGTCATCTGGGCTGTCCAAGGAGATCTCATGAACACGACTTCCATCCAAACCATCACGCTGGGCGGCGGCTGCTTCTGGTGCGTCGAGGCGGTATACGAGCGCGTGCTGGGCGTCACCGGCGTCGAGTCCGGCTACAGCAACGGCCGGGTGCGCAACCCGAGCTACGAGCAGGTGTGCAGCGGCGACACCGGTGCGGTGGAGGTGGTGCGGGTCAGCTTCGACCCGGCGCAGATCACGCTGCGCGAGGTGCTGGAGATCTTCTTCGTCGTGCACGACCCGACGACGCTGAACCGCCAGGGCAACGACGTCGGCACGCAGTACCGCTCGGGCATCTACGTCGAGTTGCCGGAGCATGAGCGCGTGGCCCGCGAGGTGATCGCCGAGATGGCGGCGAGCGGCACTTACAAGAGCCCGATCGTCACCGAGGTGCTGCCGCTGGCCGACTACTCGCGTGCGGAGGACTACCACCAGCATTACTTCGCGCAGCACCCGGGGCAGGGCTACTGCGCGTTCGTCGTCGCGCCGAAGGTCGAGAAGTTCCGCAAGACCTTCGCATCGAAAGTGCGCTCCGAGTAGCGCAGCGGGCCGGGCGCCGGGCAGTCAGTACACTTGCCCGCGCATGGACACCCTGTGGCTTTCGTCGCCTGCGCCGGCATTGCGGCTGTGGGCAGACGGTCGGTGGAAGGTGAACCCCGCCGCGGCGCGGTGGGCGTCCGACCAYGGCATCGCCGATGCGGGCTGGCAGGCGCTGGCTCGCGAACTCGTCGCCACGCTGCGCCACCCCGAGCCCAGCAGTCGCGGGCGCATCGCGTTCCCCGGCTCGTCGCTCGAGATCGACTGGACCTCCGTCTGGCTCGACAGCGGCTGGCTCGCCTGGCTGGTGCTGCCCTCGGCCGATGCGGCGCGGCTCGCGCTGATCGAGCAATTCGGCCGCACCGGCGCCTGGGAGCGCGACCTGCGCACCGGCGAGGGTCGCTGGGACGCCCACATGTTCCGCTTGTGCGGCTTCGACCCGGCCGGCGGCGTGCCGAACTTCGACCAGGCGAGCGAGCGCGTCCACCCGGACGACCGCGACCGCTTCCGCCTCGAGCACCGGCGCTTCGGCGAAGCGCCGGGCCGCTACGAGACCTGGTTCCGCCTCGTGCTGCCGGACGGCCAGGTCAAGGAGTTCCACTCGCTCTGCGAAGTGCATCCCGGCCCGCAGGGCCGGCCGGTGCGCATGACCGGCATCCTGCTCGACGACACCGAAGGCACCTCGCGCCTGCGCGAGATCGAGGCGCTGACGGCCAAGCTGCACCGCGCGGTCACGCTGGCTTCGGTGTCGGTGTGGCGCATCGACCTGGCGACGCAGCGCATCTACTTCAACGACTGGGGCTACCAGGTGATGGGCATCCCGCGTCCGCCCGACGGCCTGACGCTGGAGTACATGCGCTCGACCATCCATCCCGACGACCGCGCCGCCGTGCTGCGTGCGGCCGATGAGGCCATCGCGACGCACCGCGTCGTCGACGTCGAGGCGCGCTACCGCAACGAGGACGGCAGCTACCGGCACCTGCTGACGCGCCGCGTCGCCGAGCGCGACGAGCAGGGGCGCGCGATCGCGCTGTCCGGCGTCTCGCTCGACCGCAGCGCGCAGATCGCCGAGCGCGAGCAGGCGCAGGCCTTCGCGCGCCGCATCGACATGGTCACCAACGCCGCGGGTGTCGGCATCTGGACGGTCGACATCGAGGCCCGCCAGGGCGAGTGGAACGAGCAGATGTTCCGCATCTACGGGCTGCGCCCGCAGGACGGCGTGCCCAGCGAGGAGCGCTGGCTGCAGGAGCTGGTGCACCCGGACGACCGCACGGCGATGCAGTCGCACGGCGAGATCGCCGACCGCGGCACGCAGCAGGGGCTGCAGTCGGAGTTCCGCATCCGCCGGGCGGACGACGGCGAGGTGCGCTGGGTGTCCGCTTGGTCGCGGCGCGAGCGCGTCAACGGCCGGTTGATGGCCTTCGGCGTCAACATCGACATCACCGAGCTGCACAGCACCCGCGCGCAGCTGCGGCGCGTGCAGGAGCGCACGATGCTCGCCGCCGAATCGGCCGGCATCGGCACCTGGGAGCGCGACCTGCGAACGCACGCCTCGCAATGGGATGCGCAGATGTTCCGGCTGCGTGGCCACCGGCCCGACGGGCCGCTCGGCGCGAACGACCTGCGCGACGGCTCGCGCCACCCCGACGACGTGGCCGAGCTGCAGCGCAAGATGGACGAGGCGGTGCGCGAGGGCGGCGAGCTCGAGCACGAGTTCCGCGTGGTCTGGCCGGACGGCTCGGTGCGCTGGCTGGCCACGCGCGGCCATGTGCAGCAC
>NZ_JBFUCB010000049.1:0-18496 GCF_056405435.1 Rhizobacter sp. P1_G5
GAGTTGGGTCAGGATCTGCATGGTGCTCCCTGCAAGGACTCAAACAACAAACGCCGCCTCGGCACGGGCCGCGGCGGCGTCTTCCCGGGCTCGGCCTACTTCTTCGTCGCGGCCAGCGCACCCTTCGCGTTCGGATCCTTCACGCGCACCTCCGACGCCTTCTTGAAGTCGTCCGGATACGCATACACCACGCGCTGGCCCTTGACCTCGCCGAACACCGGGATGTTCGCGGTGATCGCCTCGTGGTCGCCCTTGCTGAACGGCTTGTTGTACGTCGTCACGACGCCTTCGACCGGCGCCTTCAGGTCCTCGAGCGCCGCCTTCACCTTCGGCCCCTCGGTGCCGCCCGCCTGCTTGATCGCCGCGGCGAGCAGGTAGACCGAGTCATAGCCCTGCGCTGCCGACACCGGCGAATCGATGCGCGCGTTCTTCGGGTTGAAGGTCTTCAGGTAATTGATGATGAACGACTGCCGCTTCGGCGTCGTCGGCTCCTGGATGAAGGTCTGCGGCATGCGCGCCCCCTCGCCGCCCGGGCCGGCGTTGTCGATGTAATTGGCCATCGACAAGGTCCAGCTGCCCACCAGCGGCACCTTCCAGCCGAGCTTGGTCATGCCGTTGGCGATCTGCGCCAGCTCCGGGCCGATGCCGTAGGTCAGCACGGCTTCCGCACCGGCCTCCTTGGCCTTCAGCAGCTGGGCCGTCATGTCGACGTCCTTGATGTTGAACTTCTCGACCGCGACCGGCTTGACGCCCTTCAGCGCGAGCGCCTTCTCCAGGTCCTCGCGGCCCAGCTGGCCGTAGTTGGTGGAGTCCGCCAGGATCGCGACCTTCTTGAAGCCGCGGCGCGTGATCGCCTCTTCAACGATCATCGGCGCCTGGATGCTGTCGTGCGCCGCGTTGCGGAAGATGTAGTTCTCCGGCTGGTTGTCGAACTGGTGCGTGATCAGCGAGCCGGTGGCCACGTTGTTCATCACCGGGATCTTCGCGTCCTGGTAGAAGCGCTGCGAGGCGAGCGCGACACCGGTGTTGATGTAGCCGACGGTGGCGGCCACCTTCTCCTTGTTGATCAGCTCCTGCGCGATCTGCACGCCGCGCTCGTTCTTCGCCTCGTCGTCGCGCTCCACCAGCACCAGCTGGCGGCCCAGCACCCCGCCGGCCTTGTTGATCTCGTCGGCCGCCAGGCGCACGCCGTCGCGCATGCTGACACCCATCGACGATGAACCGCCGGTGAACGGGCCGGCCACGCCGATCTTGATCGGGTCGGCGGCGAATGCAGCGGCGGCGGCCAGGCTCAGCGCGCTCGCGACAAAGGGGGTGGAAAAACGGGTCCAGGGGCTGCGCATGTTGTCTCCTGCGTGCGGCGGGTGAATGAACTTCAGTCCTGGCAAAGCCCTGTGTTCCCGTAGGACACGACGATCACGCGCGGCGTCGGCGTGTCGTGTTGCGGTGCTTCGTTGCGACCAGCATCGATGCTCGCGCATTCGCCCCGATCCGCCCTCGTGGTATTCACGTACGTGATGTTCGCGTCCGGCCGCGGCTTTTGCGCCCAAGCTGAAACTGCTTTGCGTGGCGCGCAGCAATCTGCACCGCCACGGGGCACCCGCCACAACAGCTCACTCGCTCCAGACACCATGCCGCCGGTGCCAGTCGGCCAGCGACTCGTCCGGCCAATGCTGCGCATGCACATGGCCGCGCCCCTTCGGCACGTCGACCCAGGGCGCCGCGAATGCGAGCGCCGCCTCGACGACCTCGGCCGGCCGGGGCAGCGGCGTGTCGATCGCCGACGCATGCGGATGAATCAGCTCGGGCCAGCGCGGATCCCACAGCCACAACGCACTGCCGCACTTGACGCAGAAGTGGCGCTGCGCCTTCGAGCGCGTCGCCCGCTGGCCGGGTTCGCGCATCACCGCGTGGTAGACCGCCAGGTGCTTGCGGCCGCGCACCTTCAGCGTCGCGGAATCGCCCCCCAGGTTGATCGCGTAGCCACCGCCGCCGGCCGTCTTGCGGCAGATGCTGCAGTGGCAGTGCATGTAGGGCTGCGGGCTGTGCGCTTCGAGGCTGAAGCGCACGGCGGCGCAATGGCACGATCCTTCGAGGTGCATCGCGGGCCTCCGGTCCGGACAAGGGGGCGCGAGTATCGCGCCGTGACCCTTCCTAGACCGCCGAAGGGTCGGCCTTCGCCCGCGGGCCGGCGACGGCCCCCATCGCGCCGCCCCAGACGTGGTAGACCGCCTGCAGCACCGCGTACTTGGCCAGCTGCGTGTAGAGCTCGGCGTCCTTCTTGCTGATGCCGTGGGCCTCGAGCGTCTTCGGCATCGCGACGAGCATCGAGAACAGCGCGCCGAAGCTGCCGCCGAGCACGCCGTGCGAGGTCCAGCCGGGGGCGCTGGCCAGCACCGACTTCACCGCGGCCGGCATCTCGGTGACGACGTTCTTGCCGTAGCTGCCGAAGCGCCTGGCGACGCTGGCCATCTGCTCGAGCGCCGGCTTGTCCAGGTGATCCAGGCAGGCGCCCAGGTCTTCGCGGGCCAGGAAGTGCTGGAAGCCGGAGCGCCCGGCGCCGTTGTCGAGGCTGTTGCGGACGAGTTGCATGCCGCCACCGCCGATCGTCTCGCCGCCCGCCACGTCGATCACGTTGTCGCCGAGCGTCCGTTGTTTCGTCGACCCGACGTGGTGGGTGATGGCCGTCTGCGGGATGCGGATCCCGCCGTTGCGGGCGGCACCGAAGCTCGCTCCGGCTGCCACGCTGAGGTTGACCGCCAGGCTCGTCTTCGTGTGCGCATTCGCACCCTTCAGCGGGTCGGGCGTCTGGTCTTCCGGCGGCCGCAGGTAGTAGGCGTCGGCAAAGGTCTTGCCGACGGCCGGGCCGGTGCCGACGTCCATCGCCGACATCATCACGCCCAGGAAGGCGCCGGCGGCGTAGGCCGGCAGCGCGGCCGGCACGTCCTTCCAGCTGCCGAGCAGCCCTTCCAGCGCCTTGTCGGCGAGCGCGAAATCGACGATCGCGGAGCCGGTGTTGAAGCCGCTGGCGCCGGCCATGCCGTGCATCAGCGCGGTGCCGCGATCACGCCACTCGACCTGGTTCAGCAGGCGGATGAATTGCTCGCGGGTCGTGATGCCGTGGTCCTGCAGCACCTTCGACTGCTTCTCCGCCAGGTCTTTCAACGGCTGGATGTCCGCGTCATCGCGGCGCATCGAGCTGAGCACGAAGGCGACGCAGCCGGTGACGTCGTTCGGCAGCCTGGCATGGAAGGCGCTCTTCTTGAAGAAATACGGGTTGACGTCGCGGAAGCTCGGCACCTGGGCGGCCTCGATCGAGGCCAGGTGGTCGGGCGCCTGTTCGATCGGCGGCGGCGCTTCGGTCGAGTGGATCGACGGGTTGAATCCGCCGGGCATCTGCAACTCGACCGAATCGGCGGAGTTGCGGCGCGAACCGGCGGCCCCGAGGCTCGACGAGCTCTGCCGCGGAGCCCGCGTCGAGGCCCGGCCGCTGTCAGAACGGGCGAGCGACGCCTCGCTGTTGCGCCGGCTCTGCAGCGGCCCCTCGGCCGCGGGGCGCTGGGACGCCGTCGAGTTGGCCGACGAGGCCGGCAGGGGCGGCAGCTCCTGCAACGCGATCGACGCGCTGCGCGAGCGGGAGACGGCATGAGAAGGCGAATTCGGAATGGCCACGGCGATGCTCCGGTGAACGGGGAACGCCCCCGCTGCGTACGACAGCGTCAAGGTAGGTGCTGGCGCAGGCGCCGGCCGCTGCCGATCCGAAGCGGCCGATGGCGATCCGAAGCTCACGCCGGATGCTGGTAGCGGTGCTCCTGCGTGAGCCCTCCGAAACCGTAGGCGCTGGCGCGCAGGTCGGCCACGTGCACGTACGAATGCTCGGCCACCCCACCCAGCAGTTCATCCATCGCCCGGTGCACGGCCTCCAGGTAGACGGCCTTCTCGCGCTTGGTGTTGGTCTCGTCGGTGATGCTGACCATCCAGTGGTAGCTGCGCGGGCCGCCACCGGACAGCGGCCTGCCGCCGATGAACCAGCGGCCGGGCGCGATGAAGTCGACGACGACCGCCGTCAGCGACGGATCCTTGCCGAGCAGGCGCGCGGTCAGCTCGGTCGCGTTGCGGGCGACGTTCGCGGCGAGGGCATCGTCGGCAGCGCCGGAGATCTGGATGTGCAGGTAGGGCATGGAAGACTCCTTCGGTGGTTGGGTTGACAAGCACACTGTAGGCACTCAGCATCCATCCGTGAAACGATTTGATCCGATCACATTGATGGAAGATTCTGATGAGTCACCGACATGACTGACCTCGACCCGCTGTGGCTGCGCAGCTTCATCGCGATCGCGCAGGCCGGCTCGGTCACGCGGGCGGCGGCGCGCGTGAACCGCACGCAATCGGCCGTCAGCACCCACCTGCAGCAGCTGGAGGCGAGCGTCGGCGCACGGCTGGTGCAGCGCAGCACGCGCGCGCTCGCGCTGACGGCCGAGGGCGAGCGCTTCCTGCCGCATGCGCGCCGGCTGATCGAGCTGCAGGACGAGGCGCGCGCCTCGGTGCAGCCGGCGCAGCAGGCCGCGCTGTGGCGCATCGGGCTGAGCGAATACTTCCTGCCGGCGCGCCTCGCCGACCTGCTCGCGCTGCTGCGCGACGCCCAGCCGCAGGCCCGCTTCGAGCTGCTGTGGGCCAGTTCCGCTGCACTGCAGCAACTGTGGGCGGCCGGCGCGATGGACCTGGCCGTCGTCACCAGCGACAAGGCCTTGCCCGGCGCGCGCCTGCTGCGCCGCGAACCGCTGTCCTGGGTGGCGGCACCCGGCTGGCAGCCACCCGCCCGCATGCCGGCATCGCTGGTGCTGCTCGGCCCCGATTGCCCGGTGCGCGCGATGGCGCTGGCCGCGCTGGCCCGCAGCGCCCGGCCGTACCACCTGCAGCTCAGCTGCACCGGCAGCCACGGCGCGGTGGCCGCGATGCGCGCCGGCTGGGGCATCGGCTGCCTGAACCAGTCGGCGATCCCGGCCGACCTCGACGTGCTGACCCGGCGCGATCCGCGCGGCTGGCCCTCGCCCGGCCGGCTGTCGTTCCACGTGCTGGCCAAGCCCGCGCTGCGCGACACCGAGCGCTTGTTGCGGCAATGGGCAAGCGGCTGAGGCGGCCCTGAAACTCCTACACTGGCCGCATGAACAGCATTGCATTCATCGGCGGCGGCAACATGGCCAGCGCCATCATCGGCGGCCTGCTCAAGAGCGGCCGCGCGCCGGGCGACATCCTGGTGCTGGAGCCGAACGCCGAGCAGCGCTCGCGGCTGCAGCGCGATCTGGGCGTGATCACGCTCGAGGCCCCCGGCTCGGTGCTGCAGCGCGCCGGCGTCGTCGTCTGGGCGATCAAGCCGCAGAACTTCAAGGAGGCGTCCGCCGCGTGCGCCGCGCACATCGCCGCCGCGCTGCAGTTCAGCGTGATGGCCGGCATCCGCAGCGGCGACATCGCACGCGCGCTCGGCAGCGAACGCGTCGTGCGCTCGATGCCGAACACGCCGGCGCTGATCGGCCAGGGCATCGCCGGGCTGTTCGCACGGCCGGCCGTCGGCGCCGACGAGCGGCTGCAGGTCGAGCGCCTGCTGGCCCCCACCGGCCGCACGCTGTGGGTCGAGCGCGAGGAAGACCTCGACGCCGTCACCGCGCTGTCCGGCTCCGGCCCGGCCTACGTGTTCTATTTCGTCGAGGCGATGATGAAGGCGGCACAGGACATGGGCCTGAGCGCCGAGCAGGGCCGCGAGCTGGCGCTCGCGACCTTTGCCGGCGCGTCGGCGCTGGCGCTGCAATCGGGCGAGCCGCCGTCGCTGCTGCGCGAGCGCGTCACGTCCAAGGGCGGCACGACCTACGCCGGGATCACGTCGCTGGAACGCAGCGACGTGCACGGCGCGATCGTCTCGGCCGTGAAGGCGGCGCAGCGCCGCGCGCGTGAACTGGGCGACGAATTCGGCTGATTCCAACCCTGTGGCAGCGCAAGCCATGCGATGCCTGGAACACATCATGCAAAGGAGGCATGAGCTTCGGTGAGAAATTCGGGCGCCGCGGGCCTACAGTCGCGCTCCATGCCGGCGGCGTGGGCCACGAGTTCGCGCGGCGCCAGGGCATGACGACTTCCCCCCACGGAGACCCGCATGAGCAACCTGTCCTATGTCACCCCGCACGCCGATAGTCCCTGGCAGACCTACCTGTCGCAGGTCGACCGCGTGCTCCCCTATCTCGGATCGCTGGCCAAATGGGGCGAAACGCTGAAGCGCCCGAAGCGCGCGCTGATCGTCGACGTGCCGATCGAGCTCGACAACGGCACGGTGCGGCACTTCGAGGGCTACCGCGTGCAGCACAACCTGTCGCGCGGCCCGGGCAAGGGCGGCGTGCGCTACCACCCTGATGTCACGCTCGAAGAGGTGATGGCACTGAGCGCGTGGATGACGATCAAGTGCGCCGGCGTCGGCCTGCCGTACGGCGGCGCCAAGGGCGGCATCCGGGTCGACCCGAAGGCGCTGTCGATGAAGGAGCTGGAGCGCATGACGCGTCGCTACACCAGCGAGATCGGCATCATCATCGGCCCGCAGCGCGACATCCCGGCGCCSGACGTSAACACCAACGGCCAGATCATGGCCTGGATGATGGACACGTACTCGATGAACACCGGCTCCACCGCGACCGGCGTCGTCACCGGCAAGCCGATCCACCTGGGCGGCTCGCTCGGCCGCGTGAAGGCCACCGGCCGCGGCGTGTTCGTGACCGGCCGCGAGGCGGCGCGCCGCATCAACCTGAACCTCGATGGCGCACGCATCGCGGTGCAGGGCATGGGCAACGTCGGCAGCTCGGCGGCCGAGCTGTTCGTGCAGGCCGGCGCCAAGCTGGTCGCGGTGCAGGACCACACCGGCACGCTCGTGAACCCGAACGGCTTCGACATGGCCGACACGATGGAAGTGCTGAAGCGCGACGGCGGCATCGCCAACTACAAGAATGCCGAGCGCATCGACAACGAGGCCTTCTGGGACGTCGACTGCGACATCCTGATCCCGGCAGCGCTCGAAGGCCAGATCACCGCGGCGCGTGCGAACCGCCTGAAGGCGAAGCTGGTGCTCGAAGGCGCGAACGGCCCGACGCTGCCCGACGCCGACGACGTGATGCACGACCGCGGCATCCTGGTGGTGCCCGACGTGATCTGCAATGCCGGCGGCGTGACCGTCAGCTACTTCGAATGGGTGCAGGACTTCAGCAGCTTCTTCTGGAGCGAGGACGAGATCAACGTGCGGCTCGACAAGATCATGGTCGATGCGCTGCGCCACATCTACGAGACCTCGGAGAAGCACAAGATCACGCTGCGCACTGCGACCTTCGCGGTGGCCTGCGAGCGGATCCTGATCGCGCGCGAGGAGCGCGGCCTGTATCCCTGATCAGCCGGCGTGCGGCAACGCGGCGCTCGGCAGCAGGGACTGAAGGGCGACCCCGGCGAACACCGCGAAGCCCAGCCAGTGGTTGAGCCGAAAGGCACGGAAGCAGCCGTCGCGCGTGCGCGTGCGGATCAGCGTCCAGTGCCAGCCGGCGATGGCCGCGGCCACCGCCAGGCCGGCGAAGAACGGCCAGCGCAGCCCCTGCTGCGCGCCGAGCACGCCCCAGCTTGCGATGAACAGGCCGTAGCACGCCATCACGCCGGCCACGTCGAAGCGGCCGAGCGTGATCGCCGAGGTCTTGATGCCGATCTTCAGGTCGTCGTCGCGGTCGACCATCGCGTACTCGGTGTCGTAGGCGATCACCCAGCACAGGTTGCCCAGCAGCAGGCCCCACGCGAGTGCCGGCACCTCGCCGCGCACCGCGGCGAACGCCATCGGGATGCCGAAGCTGAACGCGACGCCCAGCACCGCCTGCGGCATCGAGAAGAAGCGCTTCGTGAACGGGTAGAAGATGCTGACGGCCAGCGCGGCGAAGCTCCATGCGATGGTCGCCGCATTGGTGGTAAGCACCAGGCAGAAGGCGGCCAGCGCGAGCACCGCGCCGAACAGCAGCGCCTGTTTCACGCCGATCGCGCCGCTCGTGACCGGGCGCTGCTCGGTGCGCTTCACGTGCTTGTCGAAATCGCGGTCGGCGACGTCGTTGACGGCGCAGCCGGCGCTGCGCATCAGGAAGGTGCCGAGCGTGAAGACGACCAGCAGGTGCCAGCCGGGGAAGCCGCCGGCCGCCATCCACAGCGCCGACAGCGTCGGCCACAGCAGCAGGTAGCTGCCGGCCGGGCGATCCCAGCGGATCAGGTTCAGGTACAGCGACAGGCGCGACGGGGTCGGCGCGGTGGGTGCGTTCATCTGGTGAGTCCGTAGCCCCGGATGCCAATCCGGGCTACCAGTCTATGCGCTGCCACAACGTGTGCAGGCGCGCCGCCTTGGCGGCGTTGAGCTGCGCCGCCCATTGCACGCGGCCCCACAGGTGGGCGCGGAAATCGGCGTGGCCGTCGCGGTTCTGCGATGCCGGGCCGCGCAGCGCGCACTGGTGCAGCACGGCGCGCAGCCGGTCGAATTCGCGGCGCGGCAGGTTCGGGTGCGAATTGACGACGACGCCGCAGACGCGCTGGGCGGATGCCTGCGTCGCCAGGCGCGTCTTGCGGTGGTTCAGCGTGCAGCCCTCCTCCTTCACGATGCGAGCCACCCAGCCGGCAATGCGCTCGAACCCGTGGCGCAGCGACTCCGGGCCGGACAGCACCAGGTCGTCGGCATAGCGCGAGTACGTCGCCCCGAGCACGTGGGCGAGACCGTCGAGCCGCAGGTCGAGCTGGAATGCGCACAGGTTCGCCAGCATCGGCGAGCTCGGTGCCCCTTGCGGCAGGTGGGCGCGGCGCAGCGCGCGGGCGTCCTGCCAGTCGACCCAGCCGTCGTCGCGCAGCCGTTCGATCACCGGCTCGGGCGTGCTGACGGTGCACAGCGCGGCGAGCTGGCGCGCGACRCCGCGCGGGTAGCCGAGCGTGTGGAACACCGCCGCGACCTGCGACGCCAGGATGCGGCCGAAGAAATTCTTCAGGTCGAAGTGCATCACCACCGGCCGGCCGGTGTGCAGCCGCGCATGCGTCAGCACCGAACGGCCCGCGACGAAGCCGTGGCAGGCCTCGTGCACCGGCACCTTGTCGAGCAGGTCGTGCAGCACGCGCCCCTGCAAGGCCTTCAGCCGGCTGCGCGGGGATTCGATCAACCGGCCGCCGCCGCTGCGCTTGGGCTGCAGCGTGAAGCGGGGGTCTGCGGCCCGGCCGACAGCGCCCGCGCCAGGGCGAGGGCATCGAGGTGACGAAGGCGCGAAGCGTGCATGTCGGGGTGCGGCACAGGGACGCCGACCTGCCGGTCACGTGCCAGAAGTCGTGCGCGTCAGCGCACTGCGTCTGGCACCGCGAATGCCAAGGTCGACTCGATGCCGTGGGGGTACCCCACAGCCGGGTCCGTACTGCAACCCGTTTCTGCTCGGCGTGTGTGGCCGCGCGCGGATTCTAGAGGCCTAGAGACCGACCGCGTGCGCCATCAATGACGCAGCGATGACGATCAGCACCAGCAGCGCCATCTGTGCGGCCAGCAGCCGCGAGATCAGCGTGTACTCGCGTTCGGTGACCTTCGGCGTCTGCCCCGCCTTCAGCATCGGCGCCCACCGGATGAAGCGCACCGTCGGGTAGATCGACAGCAGCCCGACCAGCACGAACAGCGTCAGCTTCAGGTGGAAGAACGGGCTGTGCGCATAGAACGACCAGCCCTTCTCGAATTGCGCCGCGCGCACGAAGCCGACCACCAGCAGCACCATCGCGAACAGGCCGTACCAGCGGTCGGCCAGCGCGATGCGCTTCGCCTCGGCGAGCGTCGGCGTGCGGCTGAACGTGAGCCACTCGAGGAACAGCGTCGCGGCGATGCCGAACGCGGCGATGAAATGCAGTGCGGCGACGAGTGAGCTGGCGATCATGCGGGGTCTCCGGGCGTTGCGTTGGGACGCAATGTGCCGGTCCGGCCGCCGTCGCGCAAGAGGGCGCGCGACGAAGTGCCTGCCGCGGGCGCCGGATGCCAGGCCCGCGGCGTGAACGGCGCTCAGCCGTCCAGCTTTTTCTGGAACACCAGGCCGGCGTGCTCGCGCAGCGCGTGGAACTTGATCTTCGGCCAGTTGGCCTCGATCGCGCGCAGCTCCGGTGCGTATTCCACCAGCACCGTCGGCGCATCGACCGCGTCGTAGGCCACGCGGTGGTCGTTGGCGTCGATGAAGCGCTTCAGCTCGCGCTCGCCGCCGTCGGCCTCGTCGCAGGTCACCCAGCGCGCCACCTGGAAGCGGCTCGGCTGGATGCGCGCCTTCACGCCGTACTCATGCTCCAGCCGGTGCGCGACCACCTCGAACTGCAGCTGGCCGACCGCACCCAGCAGCAGCACCGAGCCGGCGACCGGGCGAAACACCTGGATCGCGCCCTCCTCGCCCAGCTGTTGCAGGCCCGCCTTCAGCTGCTTGGTGCGCAGCGGATCGGCCACCTCGACGCTGCGGAACATTTCCGGCGCGAAGAACGGCAGGCCGGTGTAGAGCAGGTTCTCGCCTTCGGTCAGCGTGTCGCCGAGCTGCAGCACGCCGTGGTTCGGGATGCCGATGATGTCGCCGGCGAAGGCCTCGTCGAGCAGCTCACGGCGCTGCGACAGGAAGCTGACGACGGTGTTCGGCCGCAGCTCCTTGCCCGAGCGGCCCACCTTCAGCCGCATGCCGCGCTCGAAGTGGCCGCTGGCCACGCGCACGAACGCGATGCGGTCGCGGTGCGCCGGGTCCATGTTGGCCTGGATCTTGAAGACCACGCCGGTGAACTTCTTCTCGTCGGGCTCGACCAGCCGCTGCGTGGCCTGGCGCGGGCCGGGCGCAGGCGCCAGGTCGACCAGCGCATCGAGCACCTCGCGCACGCCGAAGTTGTTGACCGCGGAGCCGAAGAACATCGGCGTCTGGTGGCCGCCCAGGAAGGCTTCCTTGTCGAAGGCGGGTGCGGCCTCGCGCACCAGCTCGATCTCGCCCTGCGCCTGCTCGTACTGCATGCCGAAGCGCTCGGCGTAGGCGGGGTTGTCCAGGCCGGCGAGGATCTCGTCGTCGTTGTGGTTGCGGTCTTCGCCGGGGCTGAAGACGCGCATCTGCTGCGCGCGCAGGTCCATCACGCCGTGGAACTGCTTGCCCATGCCGACCGGCCAGGTGAAGGGCACGACGCCCATGCCGAGTTCGCGCTCGATCTCGTCCATCAGCACCAGCGGCTCCTGCACCTCGCGGTCCATCTTGTTGACGAAGGTGAGGATCGGCGTGTTGCGCGCGCGGCAGACCTGCAGCAGCCGGCGCGTCTGCGGCTCGACGCCGTTGGCCGCGTCGATCACCATCAGCGCGGCGTCGACCGCGGTCAGCACGCGGTAGGTGTCTTCGGAGAAGTCCTGGTGGCCCGGGGTGTCGAGCAGGTTGATGACGCAGTCGCGGTATTCCATCTGCATCACCGAGCTCGCCACCGAGATGCCGCGCTGCTTCTCGATCTCCATCCAGTCGGACGTGGCGTGCCGCGAGGCCTTGCGCGCCTTCACGCTGCCGGCGATCTGGATCGCGCCGGAGAACAGCAGCAGCTTTTCCGTCAGCGTGGTCTTGCCGGCGTCGGGGTGGGAAATGATGGCGAAGGTGCGGCGGCGGCGCACCTGCGGGGTCAGCTCGGAGGACATCGGGTAGGGGACTCGCGGGAGGGGCGCCGCCTGCAGGCGGCGCGAGGGGCGCATTGTCCCTCATCGACCGGGCGTGGCTTCGGGTGGCCCAGCCGCGTGTTCACTTGAGATCTCATTCATACAGATAAAGTACTCTTGAGATAACTTTTTGTTGCCAACGCGTCAGAGGGCGTGCTACCTTGCCGGCCGATGACCGCCCGCAATCCCCTTCTGGCCGCACCGCCTCACGCCGTCGAGCAGTCGCTCAGGCGACTGGGCGGCGACCTGCGCACGGCGCGCCTGCGCCGCAACTGGACCCTCGACCACCTGGCCGCGAAGATCGGCGTCGGCCGACGGACGGTCGCCGATGCCGAGCACGGCAAGCCATCGGCATCGGTCGCGACCTATGCGGCCATGCTGTGGGCGCTGAACCTGCTGAACCAGCTCGACGAGGTGGCCATGCCCGAGCGCGATGCCGAGGGTCAGGCCCTGTCCCGCTCATCCGAGCGCGAGCGCGCCCGCGCGAAGGCCGGCCTGAGCAATGACTTCTGAATCGTCAGGCGAGTGCTTCGTCTACATCACCCTGCCTGGCACGACCGAGCCCGTCACCTGTGGCCGCTTCGCGTTGAGCGTGAACCGGCACGGCGTGCCCGAGGGGCGTTTCGTCTATGGCCGCAGCTACCTCGCGCGGGAGGATGCGGTGCCCATCGATCCGGTGGAACTCAGGCTCGGCGAGCGCACCAGCACGACGAACGCGCTGAACGGCGTCTTCGGCGCGCTGCGCGATGCCAGCCCCGACCATTGGGGCCGGCGCGTCATCCAGCGGCACCTCGGCCAGTCGCAGCCCGGTGAACTGGCCTACCTGCTGCACGCGCCTGACGACCGGGCCGGCGCCCTGGGCTTCGGCCTCAATCCAACGCCGCCGGCACCGAGGCGCAGCTTCAACCAGACCCTGGACCTGGCCCGCCTGCAGGCCACGGCCGATGCCATCGTCGCCGACGACGAACGCCCGGCCGATGCCGAGACCGAGCAGGTCGAGAACCTGCTGCTGGTCGGCACCTCGATGGGCGGCGCCCGGCCGAAGGCGGTGGTGGAGGATGCGGCAGGGCTGTGGATCGCAAAGTTCAATGCGGCGACCGATGCCTGGAACAGCGCCCGCGTCGAGCACGCGATGCTGACGCTGGCGCGTCGCTGCGGCCTGACGACGGCCGACAGCCGGGTCGTCGAGATCGCCGGGCGCGACGTGCTGCTGGTCCGCCGCTTCGACCGCGAGAGAGTGCCAGGCGGCTACCTGCGAGCCCGCATGGTCAGCGCGCTGACGATGCTGCGGGCCGAGGACACCTTCCAGTCGCGCGATCACTGGTCGTACGTGCAACTGGCCGAGGAGCTGCGGCGGGCCTGCAGCGAGCCGCAGGCGAATGCGGCGGAGCTGTTCAGGCGCATGTGCTTCAACGCGCTGATCTCCAACATCGACGATCACCCGCGCAACCATGCGCTGATCGCGCGGGGGCGCGACTGGCAGCTGTCGCCGGCCTACGACCTGACGCCGGCCGTGCCGGTCAGCATCGAGCGGCGCGACCTGGCGATGGCCTGCGGCGATGCGGGCCGTTTCGCGAATGCCGACAACCTGCTGTCGCAGTGCCTGCGCTTTCTGCTGGARCGCGAGCAGGCACGGCGACTGATCGACGAGATGGAAGCGCAGGTGCGCGGCACCTGGTTCGCCACCGCCCGCGAGGCGGGGGTGTCGCCGGCCGACTGCGACCGCATTGCGGCTGCGTTCGCCTACGAAGGCTTCCGGCGCGCGGCACGGCCCGCGCCCTGAGATCCGCGGCGCTGGCACACTCGCGCCATGCCGGAGTTGCCCGACATCACCGTCTACACCGAGCGCCTGGCCGACAAGGTGCAGGGCCGCGCGCTGCAGCGCGTGAAGGTGCTGCACCCGTTCCTGCTGCGCACCGCGCAGCCGCCGCTGCCGCAGGCCGAGGGCCGCACCGTGGTCGGCATCGAGCGGCTGGGCAAGCGCGTCGTGCTGGCGCTGGACAACGGCCTCTTCCTCGTGATCCACCTGATGATCGCCGGCCGGCTGCGCTGGCTGCCGCCGGGCGGCAAGCCGCCGGGCAAGATCAGCCTCGCCGTCTTCGAGTTCGACAGCGGCACCCTGGTGCTCACCGAGGCCGGCACGCAGCGCCGCGCATCGCTGCACGTGGTGGCCGACCGCGCAGCGCTGCAGGCGATGGACCCGGGCGGCATCGACGTGCTGACCGCCGACCTCGCCACCTTCAGCGAGCGCCTGCTGCACGAGAACCACACGCTGAAGCGCCAGCTCACCGACCCGCGGCTGTTCAGCGGCATCGGCAACGCCTACTCCGACGAGATCCTGCACCGCGCGCAGCTGTCACCGATCCTGCTGTCGAAGGCGATGCAGCCGGCGCAGGTCGCGCAGCTCTTCGACGCGACGCGCGCGGTGCTCACCGAGTGGACCGAACGCCTGCGCGCCGAGGCCGGCGACTGGCCGGAGAAGGTCACCGCGTTCCACCCGCAGATGGCCGTGCACGGCCGCTTCGGCCAGCCCTGCCCGGTGTGCGGCACGCCGGTGCAGCGCATCGTGCATGCCGACAACGAGACCAATTACTGCGCGCGTTGCCAGACCGGCGGCAAGCTGCTGGCCGACCGGGCGCTGTCGCGGCTGCTGAAGGCGAGCTGGCCGAAGAACGTCGACGAGCTGCCCTGAGCGATGCCTACGGCGTGACCGTCACGAACACCGGGTTCGAATAGAACCACAGGCTGCCATAGTTGCGGTCATTGATGGCGTTCACGCRGGCGGTGTTGTCGGCGCCGGCGGTCTGCTGGTCGGCCAGCGGCTCGCCGTTGGCGGTCAGCCCTGCCACGTCCGGGGCCAGGTTGGTGCCGCGCAGGCGGAAGTACTGGTTCTTCTTCGCCTCGACCGGGATGCTGACCGCGAAGTAGCCGTCGGCATCGACCTTCCAGTCGGCCGCGGTGAGGCGGCGCAGCACGCGGGTCGAGGCATTCGCCGCGACGGCATAGGCCGGCGTGCCTGGCGCAGCTTTGGCGGTCACGTCGCCGACGATCAGGTCGACGTGGTCGACGACCGGCTTCATGTTGCCGAGCGAGCCGCTGTCCACCGGCTTCTGGTAGTTGTTCAGCGCCGGGCTCTTGAAGCGGATCGTGACCGTCACGCTCTCGCCGGCGGGCACCTTGATCTCCTGGCCCATGAAGCCCTTGCCGGAGGACCCGGTCACACGGAAATCCAGCGCGTTGATCAGGTCGCCGAACACGCCGAACATGCGGCCGTCGCGCAGGCTCTTCGTCAGCCCGCCGACGCCGGCCTGGCCGTCGGCCACCCAGACGTGGTTCTTCGAATACTCGCCCGGGTAGTAGCCGCTGCTGTTGCTGGCCGCGTCGATCTCGAAGTGCGAATCGGAGTCGGCGATGTTCCAGATGCGCCGGCCCTCGCCCAGCAACGCATCCCAGGTGCCGCCCAGCTGGGCCACGATGGCATCGACACCGCCGTAGGTGCGGTTCGGCGCGTTCTCGGGCACGTAGGCCGAGGTGTAGCCGCCGCGGTTCGGCTCCATCTGGTTGCCGACCATGCCCTCGATCATGAACACGATGTCGGGTGCCAGGTCGTTCATCTGGCGCAGGTCGCTGATCGTGTACTTGCCGGGGTTGCGCGACGGGTGGTTGAGGGTCGCGAAGCTGGTCGCGGGGTAGTTCGTCTTCAGCCACGAGATCGCCTGCAGCGCGTCCGCGGCCGTGCTGTTGAAGCGCTGCGGGTACTTCGTTTTCCAGACGGCCACGTCGGCGGGATCGAACTGCGACTCCGCCAGCGTCGTGAAGGCGTACTGGAACTCCTTCGCGCCGCCGGTCGACGCCTGCAGCGCCGGCGCGCCTTCGAACAAGGCCACGCCCAGGTGGTCATGCGTCGGCATGTCCCATTCGAAGCCCGAGAAGATCAGCTTGTCGGCATAGGTGCCGCCGGCCTGCAGCGCCTTGACGCGCGGGATCTCGTACGAGGCCATCCCGTACGCGAACGGGACCGGCGTGGCCAGCAGCGTGCCGTTGTTGTCGTACTTCGACGAACGCAGGTGGTTGGTCAGCGCCATCCAGTCCAGCTTGTAGGTCGCGAAGGCCTTGTTCAGCACGAAGTCCAGCGTCTGCGTCGTGCGCGAGTCATCGGATTGCACGGTGTGCACGTGCAGGTCGCCGGCCGTCCACTTGCCGGCCGGCTCGTTGACGGGGCTGCTGCCGCTGTCGCCATCACCGCCACAGGCGTAGATCAGGGACACGCCTCCCAACAACAACGACAGAAGCTTGATCCGATGGGACATGAACACGATGGATTCCTTCGCAAAAAGGGATGGATCCTAGGAACGCCTCGTGACAACGCAGTGACCCGGTGTTGCGTGCGCGCGATCATCGAACTGTCACGGCAACTGCATATGGCGCCCCTAGAGTGGTTTCCATGAACAAGTACCCCTCCATCCAGCGCCGCAGCCTGCTCAAGATGAGCCTCGCGTCCGCTTCCACGGTCGCCACCGGTGGCTTGCTGGCCGCTTGCGGTGGCGGCGACAGTGACGCCGCGCCCGCATCCACCAGCATCTCCAGCTTTGCGCTGGCGGTGTTGCCCGACACCCAGTTCTATTCACGCTACGCCACGTCCACGGAGAGCAGCCAGTACGAGCGCCACTACGGCAGCGAGCCGTACTTCGCGCAGACCCGCTGGATCGCCGACAACGCGCAACGGCTCAACATCCCCTTCGTCATCCACCTGGGCGACGTGGTGGACCAGGTCGGCAAGCCCGAGCAATGGAAGGTGGCCGACACCGCGATGCAGGTGCTGGAAGTGGCCAAGGTGCCGTACTCGATCCTGGCAGGCAACCACGACGTGCTGAACGACGTCGACTACGACGCGAGCCCGACGACCGGCACCGACACCCAGCGCGTGCTGGCCAACGAACCCTACCTGCAATGGTTCGGCGCGAAGCGCGCCAAGCGCCAGTCCACCTTCGGCGAGCGCGACGGCACCGGCTTCCACGAGTACCACGTCTTCAAGGCGCAGGACCAGCAGTTCCTGGTGCTGTCGCTGTCGTGGCGCATCTCCGACGCCGGCATCGCCTGGGCGCGCGGCGTGATCGCGAGCCACCCGACGCTGCCGGTCATCCTGGTCAACCACCAGTTGCTGAACATCGCACCGGACGCCGTGAGCCCGCTGGAGACCGGCTACGGCAAGATGCTGTGGGAGAAGCTGATCCGCGACAACGACCAGATCTTCATGACGCTGAACGGCCACCATCATGGGGGCGCCCACCTGACCAAGACCAACGACTTCGGCAACGCGGTCGAGGAGATGGTGGTGGACTACCAGATGGCCTACCAGGGCGGCAACGGCCTGATGCGCTTGTATGAGTTCGACCTGACGAACCAGCAGATCAAGGTGCTGTCGTTCTCGCCCTGGGTGCCGATGAAGCCGGCAGACACGCTGAATGCCTTCGACCAGGYCGTGCTGACCGAGCCCAACCACAGCTTCTCCATCGGCATGGATTTCGCGAAGCGCTTCGCCCGCTTCAACCCGGGCTTCGGCACCGGCCAGGCCACGGCGGCATCGTCGCTGGTGGAGCAGGCCAAGGCCCTGGTCCTGAAGGGCTACGACGAGCCCGCGGCCCCGACCCAGCTGGCGGCCAAGGACACCGACGACTACCCCAAGGTGGCCTCCACCATCGCGCACTGGCGTTTCTTCGGCGGCACCGAGGGCGCGGCCGTGGCACCCGGGGCCCAGATCGCTGACGTGACCGGCGCCAACCCGCTCAAGCGCGATGCGCTCAACACCAGCGTGATCGTCGGCGCGCAGGCGGCGGACATCGTCTGGAGCAGCGACCACCACCGCCTGTCGGCTGCACCGGGCTCGGTGGCGTTCCTGAACACCGACAAGAACACGCCGCGGATGAGCTACTTCCTGACCGACACGACGGCGGCCATCAACGCACTCACCTTCGCCGCCACCGGCTACACCATCGAGGCCTTCATCAAGATCGACAAGGCCTGGGACAAGTCGAAGCACGCCTGGATGAACATCATGACGCGCGACGGCAAGCGCGGCGATCTGGCCGGCTTCGACGGCGGCGATCCGGAATCCCCGCCGATGCTGTTCGCGATCTCCAGCCTGCGCGAGGTGCAGTGGGAGGTGGTGCCCGACATCACCGGCGCGCGCGAAGGCGATGCCAGCTGGTCGGGCGAGATCATTGCGGACACCTGGGTGCACATCGCGATCGTCAACGACCCGACGACGCACGACACCGTGATGTACGTCGAAGGGGCGCCGGTGCTGCGCAACACCAGCAACGTGCCGGGGCTGGCCACGCTGTCGGCCGGCTCACCCTGGGTGGTCGGTGCCGGCTCCTGGGACGGCGATCGCGCCGACGGCTTCTTCGGCAAGATCGGTGAAGTGCGCGTGGTGGCCGAAGCCTTGCCGTCCGCCAAGTGGCTGACGGCGCGGCGCACCTGAGGGCGAAGCCGGCTGCTGGCAGCGCATCACAGCCCGCCGAACCAGTTGTAGCCGTGCAGGTCTTCCCAGTAGCCGCTGCTGAACTCGTCGGTGACGGTGAGGCCGACCAGGTGCTTCGGGTTCTTGAAGCCGAGCTTGATCGGAATGCGCAGCCGCAGCGGAAAGCCGAACTCGTCGGGCAGGCGCGTCGCTCCGGCGAAGCCGTGCGCGAGCAGCGTCTGCGGGTGCATCGCGCTCTCCATGTCGATGCTGGTGTAGTAGCCGTCGGCGCAGCGGAACGCGACGTAGCGTGC
>NZ_JBFUCB010000050.1:0-18253 GCF_056405435.1 Rhizobacter sp. P1_G5
GCCTATGTGCGCGGCGACCTGGGCGGCGTGCGCAACTTCCGCTTCTTCCGCGAGCCGCAGCCGCTGCGCGACCCGACCACCAACGAGGTGCTGGGCTACGAGGCCTTCTACCTCGGCACCGGCGAGCTGATCCGCCAGGGCGACACCAGCGGCACCGCGCGTGCCGACGACATCGTTCCCGACACCTTCATGCTGACCAGCATCCGCCAGGAAGTGCGCGTCGGCGACAAGCTGTCGCCGGTTCCGCCGCGCGAATTCCAGAACTACATCCCGCGCGCGCCGCAGTCGCCGATCACCGGCCAGATCGTCTCGGTGTACGGCGAGGCCGTGGCGGCCGGCCAGAACCAGATCGTGTCGCTGAACAAGGGCGCGCGCGACGGGCTCGAGAAGGGCAACGTGCTGGCGCTGTGGAAGGACGGCCCGCGCACCGTCGACAAGACCGAGAAGGGCACGCCGGCGATCAAGCTGCCGGACGAGCGCCATGGTTTCCTGTTCGTCTTCCGCGTGTTCGACCGCATGTCGTATGCGCTGATCCTGTCGGTGCAGGAACCGGTCCGCCGCGGCGACCGCTTCACGCAACCCTGATCGCCATCCGCTGATCGCGACCGCAGCGTTGTCAAGCGGTCGCCGGTCGGTCGACCGGCATGGGTGCTTCCCCCGCGTTCCACGAGTCCGTCCCGATCGATGATTGGGCGGACTGGGTTCGGGTGGTCGAAACCCCCGGCATGGGGCGCGAGGCGGCTCGCAAGCTGCTGGCCGCCTTCGGGTCACCTGCGGCCGTGCTGCAGGCCGGCTCAGCCGCTCGCCGGCACGTCGTCGAGCCTGCCATCGCGGATGCGCTGGAGGACCTGCCCGCCGGGCTTGCCGACCTGCTGGACAGGACGCGCCGCTGGCTCGCGGCGTCATCCGCCGAGGCGCCGCGCCGCATCGTCACGCTGGGCGACCCTCGCTACCCGGCCGCCCTGCTGCAGACCGCCGACCCGCCGCTGATGCTCTATGCCGAAGGGCGCATCGAGCTGCTGGCCGCCCCGTGCGTGGCCATCGTCGGGAGCCGGCAGGCGACGATCCAGGGTCTCGCGAATGCAAAAGCCTTCGCCCAGGCGCTGGGCGAGGCCGGCATGACCGTGGTGTCGGGGCTGGCCCAGGGCATCGATGGCGCCGCCCACGAAGGGGCGCTGCAGGGGCCGTCGAGCACCATCGCGGTGGTCGGCACCGGCCTGGACCAGGTCTTCCCGAAACGCCATGCCGCCCTGGCGAAACGCATTGGCGTCGAAGGGCTGATGCTGAGCGAATACGCGCTGGGCATGCCGCCGCTCGCGCACAACTTCCCGCAGCGCAACCGCATCATCGCCGGCCTGTCGCGCGGCACGCTGGTCGTCGAGGCGGCGCTGCAATCGGGGTCGCTGATCAGCGCCCGGCTCGCCAGCGAGGCGGGTCGCGAGGTGTTCGCGATTCCCGGCTCGATCCATTCGCCGCAGTCTCGCGGCTGCCACGGGCTCATCAAGCAGGGCGCCAAGCTGGTCGAGAGTGCGGCCGATGTGCTCGAGGAGTTCCAGCTCCAGCACCCGGGTGATATTGGGATGGCGGCTGGAGCGAAGGCCGACGTGGGCGTTGACTCCGGCAGCATCCCCGACGATGCCGTCATGGCGGCGCTCGGCTTCGAGCCCGTCACGCTGGACGCGCTGGTCGCACGCACCGGATGGTCGGCGCAGCAGCTCAACATCCGCCTGCTGGAGCTGGAATTGGAAGGCCGCGTGAGCCGGCTTCCGGGCCAGCTGTTTCAGAGGGTTTCAGCCGCCTGAGCCACCCCGGACCCAGGGCTTTTTGCCAGTCATGCAGCAGTGACCGTGCGGTATAGTGGGTTCATGTTCGACGTGCTTGTCTACCTGTACGAAAACTACTGGCGGCCGGACGCATGCCCGGACCACGCCCAACTGACACGCAAGCTGTCAGCGATGGGCTTCGAGTCCGATGAGATCGAAGAGGCGCTGTCCTGGCTCGACGGCCTGGCGACGGCAGCGCAGTCGTACGGCGGCGAGCAGGGCGCCGACAGCCTTCGCGTCTACACACCCACCGAGCAGGAGCATCTGGGCGAGGCGTCCATCGGCTTCGTCAGCTTCCTCGAATCGGCCGGCGTGCTGCCGCCGCCGATGCGTGAGATGGTCATCGATCGCGCGACGGCGATTTCCGGCGGACCGGTCGACCTCGAAGACCTGAAGATCATCGTGCTGATGGTGTTCTGGAGCCTGGGCGAAGAACCCGATGCGCTGATCCTGGACGAGTTGTTCGTCGACGAGGCGGATCGGTTGATCCACTGACTGCCCACTCACTCCACCAACAAAAAAGCCACCGGACGCGGTGGCTTTTTTGTTGGCGGGCCGGGAGGGATCAGTTCAACAACCGGCTCGGATCGACATCGAGCTTGGCCAGCGCGCTGCGCGTGGCCCGCACGGTCAGCGATTCATCCTGCGCCGGCACCAGCAGGCCGGCCTGCAGGAAGGCCGCCAGGCGGTGCTGCTGGAACAGGATGCCGCGCCCATGCGGCGACACGAACAGCGCCAGCTGGCGGCGCAGGCCCTGCCAGGCGAGCTGCACGGCCTCGTTGCGATTGCGGTAGTCGAGCATGTACCAGCCGCCGACCTGCAGCTCGCGCGCCCAGGTCAGCATCGCCGGCGTCGGCATCGAGCCGCCTTCGCCGACCACCTCGAGCTCGGCGCTCTCGTGGCCCGACAGGTCCAGCACCATCGCCTCGTCGATGTCGACATCGGCCGATTCCGGCAGCATTTCCTCGAGGGTCTCGAGGCGGACCATCAGTTCCTCGAGCCGCTCCTGCGGGATCGCGGCCGTCTTCGCGGTGAACGCCGCGGCGAGCGAGTTGTTCAGCCGCTGGATGTGCTCGTCCTGGCGCTCCGGCGAGACGCCGGCGTGGTCCATGCCTTCGCGCAGCGTCTTCAGCAGCGGCGGCAGGCGGCGGATCACTTCGGCGCGTTCCTCGCGGGAGACCTTCGCGCTCGCCGACCAGATCAGGTCGGCCGCGGCGCGCTTCATCGTCTTCGTCTCGGTGCCCTGCGCGCCGCTCTTCACCGCGGTCATCGCCATCACGTCGGCCCAGACCTGGAACAGGAAGTCGCGCACGCCTTCCTGCACCGGCACCTCGTTGAGCATCTTGCGCAACTCGATCGTGTACTGGATCGCGAGCGTCTCGCGCTGCTCGACCTGCTGGGCCAGCGAGACGCCCTTGCGGGTCGCCTCGTTCTCGTTCTGGAAATAGTTCTCGAGGAACTTCTCGAACTCGGTCAGCACGGTCTGGAACACCCGGCGCCCGGTATCCGGGTACGCCTCGACGACCTGCACGACGCGCTTGATCTCGCGCTCCAGCGCATCGCCGACGGCGCGGCTGGTGGAGTCGAAGCCCATCACGCAGGCCCCCATGCGATCGATCAGCCGGCGCGCCGGGTGGTCGACGGTCGCGAAGAAGTCGGGCTCGCTGACGGCCACCCGCAGCACCGGCATCTGCAGCCGGGCGAACCAGACCCGCACGACGGCAGGGATGCGCTCCTCGGTCAGGATGCTCTGGAACAGCAGCGCGACGATCTCGATCGTGGCGCGCTCGACCGGCGTCGACGCGGCCTTCTTCAGCGCCTGCTTGCGCTGGTGCAGTTCCTCGAGCAGGGCCGGGGTGCTGACCTGGCCGGGCGAGGTGCGCGGGGAATCGGGCGAGCCCGATCCGAGGCGCCGCTGGATGCCTTGCTGGGCGTCCGTGATCGCGGCCCGCAGCTCGGGCGAGGCCGAATTCATCGGTGCCGTGCGGCTGAAATCGGGGAGCTGCCGGCCGATCAGGCGGTTCAGGCGTCCGAGCACCGCCTCGGCGTGGTCGGACCCGCGGGCGAAGCCGCCGGCCCGGGTCATCATGCGGGTTTCCTCGCCGACGCCGGTGCGGCCGAAGCCGGTGCCTGCCGGCGATGCGACGGTTGCCGGCCCGCCGGAGGCTCCACCGCCGCCGGCAGCGCCCTGGCCATTGCGCGTGCGCCGGATGAACGGCCGCAGATCGACGTCGGGCAACACGCCCTTCTGCACCAGCCAGCGGTTGGTCTCGTGATACGCCTCTTCGGCGAAATGCGCGAATTCCTCGTGGATCACGCCCTGCAGCGTGCGCCACAGGTCATGGTTGAGCGAGGCCCCGCGCCAGGCGGCGGTGACGATGCGGGCCAGTACATGGGGGCGCAGCACGTCGTTGGTGTCGAGTTCGTCGCGGCGTTCCATCGCCGACATGCGCGAGCGCAGGTCGGTGAACTCCCACGACGACTTGTCCATCATCGCCAGCGCCAGCCGCGAACTGAGGATCTCGACCTCGATGGTGTCGTCGTCGACCAGCGTCATGCTGGCCGCGCGACCGGGCAGCGGCAGGTCGCCGGGGCGCGATGCCGACACCATGCCGTTGCCGAGCGAGGCACGCAGCGCCGTCGTCATGCCGCTGACCCACAACGGCGCGGCGCGGCGCAGATCGGCCGCCGCATCGCGGCGCTTGTACTGGATCCCGTGCTCGGCCGTCTGGGCGGCCAGCAACCGGGCGCCTTCCTCGACAGCCTGGACGATGCCGGGCACGCCGTAGAGGAGCCGCTCGACGTAGGAGCGGCGCGCCTGGGCGGCCAGGGCCAACGAATCGGCGGCGGTCGCCATGAAGGTGTCGGATAGCGATCGAGTGGGGGAAGTCCTTACTCTACACCACCGCTCCGGCGTTCGGATCGTCCGGATCGGTCTCTTTGACCGTCGCTTTCATCAGGTCTTCACGCTTCACGCCCAGCCACATCGCGATGGCGGCGGCCACGAAAACCGACGAGTAGATGCCGAACAGGATGCCGATCGTCAGCGCCACGGCGAAGTAGTGCAGCGTCTGGCCGCCGAAGATCAGCATCGACAGCACCATCATCTGGGTGCTGCCGTGCGTGATGATGGTGCGGCTCATCGTGCTGGTGATCGCGTGGTCGATGACCTCGGGCGTCGTCATCTTGCGGTACTTGCGGAAGGCCTCGCGGATCCGGTCGAAGATCACGACCGATTCGTTGACCGAGTAGCCGAGCACCGCGAGCACGGCCGCCAGCACCGACAGGCTGAACTCCCACTGGAAGAACGCGAAGAAGCCCAGGATGATGATCACGTCGTGCAGGTTGGCGACGATCGCGGCGACCGAGAACTTCCACTCGAAGCGGAAGGCGAGGTACAGCATGATCCCGGCGATCACGAAGACCAGCGCCTTGGCGCCGTCCTCGGCCAGTTCGCGACCGACCTGCGGGCCGACGAACTCGTTGCGGCGCAGCGATACCGGCTCCGCGTCCCCGACCTTGCAGACCGGGCGCGACACGGCCTCGCCCTTGTCGCTGACCGACTGCAGCGTCGACACCGTGCCGTTCTCGGCCTTGCACAGCGCACCGAACACCCGCTCGACGACCACGTCCTGCTTGATGTCCGTCCGCACCGGCAGGCGGATCAGCACGTCGCGCGCGCTGCCGAAGTTCTGCACCTGGGCCTCGCCCAGCTGCAGGCCTTCGACGATGCCGCGCACCCGGTTGATGTCGGCCGACTGCGAATAGGCGGTCTCGATCAGCGTGCCGCCGGTGAACTCGACCGACAGGTGCAGCCCGCGGGTCGCGAGGAAGAACACCGCCGCCAGGAAGGTCAGCAGCGACACGACGTTGAACACCAGCGCATGCCGCATGAACGGGATGTCGCGCTTGATCCGGAAGAATTCCATGGAATTGCCTGCTAGTTCGGGTGTTGCGTGGGTCAGCCTTGCGGCTGGTCGCCCGGCGTGGCCGGTGCGCCCTGCGGGCGCCAGACCTGGCCGATCGACACGCTCTTGAGCTTCTTCTTGCTGCCGTACCAGAGGTTCACGAGGCCGCGCGAGAACATCACCGCCGAGAACATCGACGTGAGGATGCCCAGGCAGTGCACCACGGCGAAGCCCTTGATCGGGCCGGAGCCGAAGGCCAGCAGCGCGACGCCGGCGATCAGCGTGGTGACGTTGGAGTCGAGGATGGTCGCGAACGCACGCTCATAGCCGGCGTGGATCGCCGCCTGCGCCGATGCGCCGTTGCGCAGTTCCTCGCGCACCCGCTCGTTGATCAGCACGTTGGCGTCGATCGCCATGCCCAGCGTCAGCGCGATGGCGGCCACGCCCGGCAGTGTCAGCGTGGCCTGCAGCATCGACAGCACCGCCACCAGCAGCAGCAGGTTGAACGCGAGCGCCAGCGTCGAGAACACGCCGAACAGCAGGTAGTAGCAGCACATGAACAGCGCGATCAGGGCAAAGCCGCCCATCACGCTGTGGAAGCCCTTGGCGATGTTGTCGGCGCCGAGCGTCGGGCCGATCGTGCTCTCCTCGATGATGTCCATCGGCGCAGCCAGCGAGCCGGCGCGCAGCAGCAGCGCGGTGTCGGTGGCCTCGGACGGCGTCATCGAGCCGGAGATCTGGAAGCGGTTGCCGAGCTCGCCCTGGATCACCGGCGCGGTCACGACCTCGCCCTTGCCCTTCTCGAACAGGATGATCGCCATGCGCTTGCCGATGTTGTCGCGCGAGGTGTCGCGCATGATGCGCGCGCCCTTCGCATCGACGGTCAGGTCGACCTTCGGCTGCTGGGTCTGGCTGTCGAAGCCGGGTTGCGCATCGGTCAGGCTGTCGCCGGTCAGCACGACGTTGCGCTTGACGATGATCGAGCGGCCGCCACGTTCGGTGAAGCGCTCGGTGCCGAACGGCACCGGTCCGTTGCCGGCCGCCGCCGAATTGGCTTCGGCGCTGTCGTCGACCATGCGCAGCTCGAGGGTCGCGGTGCGGCCGAGGGTCTGCTTGGCGCGCGCGGTGTCCTGCACGCCCGGCAGCTCGACGACCACGCGGTCGACGCCCTGCTGCTGGATCACCGGTTCGGCGAYGCCCAGTTCGTTGACGCGGTTGTGCAGCGTCGTGATGTTCTGCTTGATCGCGGCGTCCTGGACCAGGCGGGCGGCCGCCGGCTTCAGCACGCCGGACATGCGGACCTCGGTGCCGTCGGGCGTCTCGGTCCACTGCAGGTCGGGCAGCTGTTCGGTCAGCAGCGCGCGCGCCGCATTCACCGTCTCGCGGTCACGGAAGCGCACCTCGACGGTGTTGCCGTCGCGCGAGATGCCGGCGTGGCGCAGGTTCTTGTCGCGCAGCAGCGTGCGGATGTCGCCGGTCAGCGCCTCGGCCTTCTTGGTCAGCGCCGACTTCATGTCGACCTGCATCAGGAAGTGCACGCCGCCACGCAGGTCCAGGCCCAGGTACATCGGCAGCGCACGGATCGCGGTCAGCCAGTGCGGCGAGCGCGACAGCAGGTTCAGCGCGACGACGTAGCTCGGGTCGTTCGGGTCCGGGTTCAGTGCATTGGCGATCGCTACCTTGGCCTTGCCCTGGGTGTCGACGTCGCCGAAGCGGGCGCGCACCGAGTTGCCGTCGAACTCGACGAAGTCGGACTGGATGCCGGCCGCGGCCAGCGCCTGCGACACGCGCTGCGTCATCGACGCATCGAGCTTCAGCGTCGGCTTGCCGCTGCTGACCTGCACGGCCGGCGCTTCGCCGAACACATTGGGCAGCGTGTACAGCAGGCCGACCACCAGCGCGATCCCGAGGATCGCGTACTTCCACCACGGATAGCGATTCATGGCACCCTGCTTACTTGACCGTGCCCTTGGGCAGCACTTGCACGATGGAGCTGCGCTGCACCTGCACCTCGACGCCGGTGGCGATCTCGACGTGGATGAAGGTCTCGCCGAGCTTGGAGACCTTGCCGAGCAGGCCGCCCGCGATCACGACCTCGTCGCCCTTGGCGACGGCCTCGATCATCGCCTTGTGCTCCTTCTGCCGCTTCATCTGCGGGCGGATCATCACGAAGTACATCACCACGAACAGCAGCACGAACGGCAGCATGCCGGTGATGCCGCCACCGAACGGCGACTGGGCGCCTGCAGCGGGAGCGGCCTGGGCAAAAGCTTCGGAAATGAACACGTGAGAATCCTCAGTGGACGCCCCTGCGTGCCAGACGGCCCCGGGGCAGAAATGAAAAGTCCGCGATTGTAGGTTGTGGCGCGCGGGCAAAGTCCTGGTGCCGCACCCGGTTTCTTTTGCCGGCCCGGGTTGACACGGGTTTCAGAAATCCCCCATAATCCGCAGCTTCGCCGAAACGCCCGTTGCACTTGTAGTGAAACGAGCCTCGGCTCCGCCCAAACCACGGGCCCAAGACTGACTGCGCTTGCGCAGTACAAGTTGGGGACAGAACATGATTCAAATGCAATCGCGGCTTGATGTCGCGGACAACACTGGCGCGAAATCCGTCATGTGCATCAAGGTGCTCGGCGGCTCGAAGCGTCGTTACGCCGGCATCGGTGACGTGATCAAGGTCAGCATCAAGGAAGCTGCGCCGCGTGGTCGCGTGAAGAAGGGCGAGGTCTACAGTGCCGTCGTCGTTCGCACCGCCAAGGGCGTTCGCCGCCAGGACGGCTCGCTGGTCAAGTTCGACGGCAACGCCGCCGTCCTGCTGAACGCCAAGCTCGAGCCGATCGGCACCCGCATCTTCGGCCCGGTCACGCGTGAACTGCGTACCGAGCGCTTCATGAAGATCGTTTCGCTCGCACCTGAAGTGCTCTGAGCTGAGACAAGTCAAAGGACGAGCCATGAACAAGATTCGTACAGGCGACGAGGTCATCGTGTTGACCGGTCGCGACAAGGGCAAGCGCGGCAAGGTCGTCGCACGTGTCGATGCTGACCACCTGACCGTCGACGGCGTGAACGTCGTCAAGAAGCACGTCAAGCCGAACCCGATGAAGGGCACCACCGGCGGCATCGTCGACAAGGTCATGCCGATCCATCAGTCGAACATCGCCATCTTCAATGCGGCGAGCGGCAAGGGTGATCGCGTGGGCATCAAATTGCTGGCTGACGGCAAGAAGGTCCGCGTGTTCAAGTCCAGCGGCGAAGAAATCAAGGCATAAGAGGTTAGCCATGGCTCGTTTGCAACAGTTTTACCGCGAGAAGGTCGTTCCCGACCTCGTGACGAAGTTCGGCTACGTCTCGACGATGCAGGTTCCCCGCATCACGAAGATCACGCTCAACATGGGCGTGAGCGAGGCGGTCTCGGACAAGAAGGTCATGGAACACGCTGTCAGCGACCTGACCAAGATTGCCGGCCAGAAGCCCGTGGTCACGAAGTCGAAGAAGGCGATCGCCGGCTTCAAGATCCGTGACGGCGTGCCCATCGGCTGCATGGTCACGCTGCGTGGCGTCCAGATGTATGAATTCCTGGACCGCTTCGTCACGATCGCGCTGCCGCGCGTTCGTGACTTCCGCGGCATCTCGGGTCGTTCGTTCGATGGCCGTGGCAACTACAACATCGGCGTCAAGGAACAGATCATCTTCCCCGAGATCGAGTACGACAAGGTCGATGCGCTGCGTGGTCTGAACATCAGCATCACGACGACTGCCAAGAGCGACGATGAAGCCAAGGCGCTCCTCGCTTCGTTCAAATTCCCGTTCAAGAACTGAGGTGGCCCGTGGCTAAGACATCCCTCATCCAGCGCGAAGAGAAGCGCGAGCGACTGGTTGCCAAGTTCGCGAAGAAGTACGCCGAGCTGAAAGCTACGGCGAACGACGCGAAGAAGTCCGACGAAGAGCGCTACGCCGCGCGCCTGGAGCTGCAGAAGCTGCCGCGCAATGCGTACCCGACGCGTCAACGCAACCGTTGCGAGCTGACCGGCCGCCCGCGTGGCACCTTCCGCAAGTTCGGCCTGGGCCGCAACAAGATCCGCGAACTCGCGTTCAAGGGCGACATCCCCGGTGTCGTCAAGGCCAGCTGGTAATCGGCAGGACGATCAGGAGATATTCGAATGAGCATGAGTGATCCTATCGCCGATCTGCTGACGCGCATCCGCAACGCACAGATGGTCCAGAAGACCTCCGTGACGATGCCGGCGTCGAAGCTGAAAGTGGCGATCACGCAAGTCCTGAAGGACGAGGGCTACATCGAGAGCTTTGCGCTGGTGGGCGAAAAGTCCAAGCCGCAGCTCGAGATCACGCTGAAGTACTACGCCGGCCGCCCGGTGATCGAGCACATCGAGCGCGTCAGCCGCCCGGGTCTGCGGATCTACAAGGGCCGCCACGACATCCCGAGCGTGATGAACGGTCTCGGTGTCGCCATCGTGACCACGCCGAAGGGCGTGATGACGGACCGCAAGGCTCGCCAGGCCGGTATCGGCGGCGAAGTGCTTTGCTACGTCGCCTAAGCAACGGAGAAGCGAAATGTCCCGCGTAGGAAAAATGCCGATCGCTCTCCCGCAAGGCGTGGATGTGTCGATCACCGCTGAGAAGATCAGCGTCAAGGGCTCGCTCGGCACGCTGGTGCGTCCGGTGAACAGCCTGGTGACCGTGAAGAACGAAGGCGGCAAGCTGCAGTTCGCACCGGCCAACGACAGCGTCGAAGCCGATGCGATGTCGGGCACGATGCGCGCGCTGGTGGCCAACATGGTCAACGGCGTGAGCAAGGGTTTCGAGAAGAAGCTGACGCTGGTCGGCGTGGGCTTCCGCGCCCAGGCTGCCGGCACCAAGCTGAACCTGCAGATCGGGTTCTCGCACCCGGTGTCGAAGGACATGCCGACCGGCATCAAGGTCGAGTGCCCGACGCAGACCGAAATCATCATCAAGGGTTCCGATCGCCAAGCCGTTGGCCAGATCGCCGCTGAAGTCCGCGCGATCCGCCCGCCCGAGCCCTACAAGGGCAAGGGCATCCGGTATGCCGACGAGAAGGTCTCCCTCAAAGAGACCAAGAAGAAGTAAGGAGCGACGACATGTTGAACAAAAAAGATCAGCGCATTCGCCGCTCCCGCCAGACCCGTGCACGCATCGCGGTCCAACGCGTGGCGCGCCTGACGGTCTTCCGCACCAACCTGCACATCTACGCCAGCGTCATTTCCGACGACGGCCAGAAGGTGCTGGCCAGCGCCTCGACCGCCGAAGCCGACGTCCGCAAGGAACTGGGCGCTTCGGGCAAGGGTGGCAACGTGGCTGCTGCCACCGTCATCGGCAAGCGCATCGCCGAGAAGGCGAAGGCTGCGGGCATCGAGAAGGTGGCGTTCGACCGCGCCGGTTTCGCATACCACGGCCGCATCAAGGCGCTGGCAGACGCGGCTCGCGAAGCCGGCCTGCAGTTCTGATGCCCCCGGGCATCTGAGAATCGGCGAAGACAAGGAATTCGACAATGGCAAAGTTTCAACCCCGCGCGCAGGCCGAAGGCAACGACGACGGCCTGAAGGAAAAGATGATCGCGGTCAACCGCGTCACCAAGGTCGTCAAGGGTGGTCGCACGCTGAGCTTCGCGGCTCTGACCGTGGTCGGTGACGGCGATGGCCGCATCGGCATGGGCAAGGGCAAGGCGAAGGAAGTTCCGGTCGCCGTGCAGAAGGCGATGGAATCCGCCCGTCGCAACATGGTCAAGGTCTCGCTGAAGAACGGCTCGATCCACCACAAGGTGATCGGTGAGCACGGTGCTTCGCGCGTCCTGATGGCACCGGCCAAGCCGGGTGACGGCATCATCGCCGGCGGCCCGATGCGCGCGGTGTTCGAAGTGATGGGCGTCACCGACATCGTCTGCAAGAGCCTCGGTTCGACCAACCCGTACAACCTCGTTCGCGCCACGCTGAATGCCCTCAAGCATGTCAGCACGCCGGCTGAGATCGCCGCCAAGCGTGGCCTGACCGTCGAGCAGATCCTCGGCTGAACGGCACGCGGAGAAACATCATGGCTGACAAGAAAACCGTCAAGATCAAGCTGGTCCGCAGCATCGCCGGCACGCGCGAATCGCATCGCGCGACCGTGCGCGGCCTGGGCCTGCGCAAGCTGAACAGCGAATCGACGCTGGAAGACACGCCGGCAGTGCGCGGCATGATCACCAAGGTCCAGTACCTGGTCAAAGTGCTCTGAGCCGAGGAACGAACATGGAACTGAACAACATCAAGCCCGCCGCGGGCGCCAAGCATGCCAAGCGCCGTGTCGGCCGTGGCATCGGCTCCGGCCTGGGCAAGACGGCCGGTCGCGGCCACAAGGGCCAGAAATCGCGTTCGGGCGGCTACCACAAGGTCGGCTTCGAAGGCGGCCAGATGCCGCTGCAACGTCGCCTGCCGAAGCGCGGCTTCAAGTCGGCGCTGCTGAAGTACAACGCCGAGATCACGCTGTCCGACCTCGAGGTGCTGGCCACCAATGAAGTCGACGTGCTGACGCTGAAGCAGGCGGGCCTCGTCGGCCAGCTGGCCAAGGTGGTCAAGGTCGTCAAGACCGGCGAGCTGACCAAGAAGGTCGTGCTCAAGGGCATCGGCGCGACCGCCGGCGCGAAGGCTGCGATCGAGGCCGCTGGCGGCTCGGTGGCGTAAGCCTTTTCATCAACACCTACGGGACGCGCTTCAGTGGCAACCAACGCGAATCAGCTGGCCAAGAGCGGCAAGTTCGGCGACCTCCGTCGCCGGCTCGTCTTCCTGGTGTTGGCGCTCGTCGTGTACCGCATCGGCGCGCACATCCCGGTGCCGGGCATCGATCCGAACCAACTGCAGCAGCTCTTCAAGGGCCAGCAGGGCGGGATCCTGAGCCTGTTCAACATGTTCTCGGGTGGGGCCCTGTCCCGCTTCACGGTGTTCGCGCTGGGCATCATGCCGTACATCTCGGCGTCGATCATCATGCAGTTGATGACCTACGTGGTGCCGAGCCTGGAGGCGCTGAAGAAGGAAGGTGAGTCGGGCCGTCGCAAGATCACGCAGTACACGCGCTACGGCACGCTGGGTCTCGCGATCTTCCAGTCGCTGAGCATTGCGCTGGCGCTCGAGGGCCAGGCGGGTCTGGTCGTCTCCCCCGGCATCGGCTTCCGTCTGACGGCGGTCGTGAGCCTGGTGGCCGGCACGATGTTCCTGATGTGGCTCGGTGAGCAGATCACCGAACGCGGCCTGGGCAACGGCATCTCGATCCTGATCTTCGGTGGCATCGCGGCCGGCCTGCCGAACGCGATCGGCGGCTTGCTCGAGCTGCGCAACACCGGGGCGATGAGCGTGCTGGTCCTGCTGTTCATCCTGCTCGTTATCGCGGCGGTGACCTATGCGGTGGTGTTCGTCGAGCGAGGCCAGCGCAAGATCCTCGTGAACTATGCGAAGCGCCAGGTCGGCAACAAGGTCTACGGCGGCCAGTCGTCGCACCTGCCGCTGAAGCTGAACATGTCGGGCGTGATCCCGCCGATCTTCGCGTCGTCGATCATCCTGCTGCCGGCCACCGTGGTGAGCTGGTTCGCGACGGGCGAAAGCCTGCGCTGGCTGAAGGACCTGGCCGGCCTGCTGTCTCCGGGCCAGCCGATCTACGTGATGCTGTATGCCGCGGCGATCGTGTTCTTCTGCTTCTTCTACACGGCGCTGGTGTTCAACAGCCGTGAGACGGCAGACAACCTGAAGAAGAGCGGCGCGTTCATTCCGGGCATCCGCCCGGGCGACCAGACGGCCAAGCACATCGACCGCATCCTGTCCCGCCTGACGCTGGCCGGTGCGATCTACATCACGCTGGTCTGCCTGCTGCCCGAATTCCTGGTGCTGAAGTACAACGTGCCGTTCTATTTCGGCGGGACCTCGCTGCTGATCATCGTGGTCGTCACGATGGACTTCTGGGCGCAGGTGCAGTCTTATGTGATGAGCCAGCAGTACGAGTCGCTGCTGAAGAAAGCGAATTTCAAGGCCAGCTGAGGCTGGTGATCGGCGAAGACAGTCACGAAACCGACAGGCATGGCGAAAGACGACGTCATTCAGATGCAAGGCGAGATTCTGGAGAATCTGCCGAATGCCACGTTTCGTGTGAAGTTGGAAAACGGGCACATCGTGCTGGGCCATATCTCCGGAAAAATGCGGATGCACTACATCCGCATCCTTCCCGGCGACAAGGTGACAGTCGAGTTGACGCCTTACGATTTGACGCGGGCCCGCATCGTGTTCCGGGCCAAGTGATTGTTCGGAACACGACGAGTTTGAATCAGGAAGCGCTCTGAAAGGGCCTAGGAGAAGAGTATGAAAGTTGCAGCATCGGTCAAGAAGATGTGCCGGAATTGCAAGGTCATCCGTCGCAAGGGCGTTGTGCGCGTGATCTGCACGGATCCGCGCCACAAGCAGCGCCAAGGCTGAACCTGGCCTTCGACGACAAGCGAATAGAGGAAGCTCATGGCACGTATTGCTGGTATCAACATTCCGCCCCAGAAACACGCTGAGATCGGCCTGACGGCGATCTACGGCATCGGTCGCAGCACCGCGCAGAAGATCTGCGCCGCCTGCAGTGTCCCGTTCGATCGCAAGATCAAGGACCTGACCGACACCGACCTGGAGAAGATCCGGGAAGAAATCGGCCGCATGACGATCGAGGGCGACCTGCGCCGCGAGATGTCCATCAACATCAAGCGACTGATGGACCTCGGCTGCTACCGCGGCTTCCGTCATCGCCGTGGCCTGCCGGTTCGCGGCCAGCGCACGAAGACGAATGCGCGCACTCGCAAGGGCCCGCGCAAGTCCGGCGCCCTGGTCAAGAAGTGATTTGAGAGAAGGTCGATATGGCTAAAGCACCGAATACCGCTGCCCAGCGTGTGCGCAAGAAGGTCCGCAAGAATGTTGCGGACGGCATCGCCCACGTTCACGCATCGTTCAACAACACGATCATCACGATCACCGATCGTCAGGGCGGCGCGCTGTCCTGGGCGTCGAGCGGTGGCCAAGGCTTCAAGGGTTCGCGCAAATCGACGCCCTTCGCAGCCCAGGTGGCGGCTGAAGTCGCAGGTCGTGCTGCCCAGGAACAGGGCATCAAGAACCTCGACGTGCGGATCAAGGGCCCCGGCCCGGGTCGTGAATCGTCGGTGCGTGCCCTGGCTTCGCTGGGCATCCGCATCAACTCGATTTCCGACGTGACGCCGGTGCCGCACAACGGCTGCCGTCCGCAGAAGCGTCGTCGCATCTGATCGCTGAAGTTTTTCTCGTCGCCGGCGGGTGCCCAGCACCGCGCCGGCGCATTCGTTAGGCCGACAGGCCTCAAGCCCACCGTCCGAGCGCCCAGAACAACACTCGCCGGACTCGCATGAGCTTCAGGAGAAGCCCATGTCAGATTGACCAAAGGAAGCAACGTGGCACGTTATCTTGGCCCCAAGGGCAAACTCKCCCGCCGTGAAGGCACCGACCTGTTCCTGAAGAGYGCMCGTCGCGCCATCGGTGACAAGGTCAAGTTCGACAGCAAGCCCGGCCAGCATGGCCGCACCTCCGGCTCGCGCACCTCCGACTTCGGCCTGCAACTGCGCGAGAAGCAGAAGGTCAAGCGCATGTACGGCGTGCTGGAACGTCAGTTCCGCCGCTATTTCGCCGAGGCCGAGCGCCGCAAGGGCAACACCGGCGCCAACCTGCTGCTGCTGCTGGAATCGCGCCTGGACAACGTCGTCTACCGCATGGGCTTCGGCTCGACCCGTGCCGAAGCGCGCCAGCTGGTGTCGCACAAGGCGATCACGGTGAACGGTGCCACGGTCAACATCGCGTCGTACCTGGTCAAGGCCGGCGACACAGTGGCCGTGCGCGACAAGTCGAAGAAGCAGCTGCGCATCACCGACTCGGTCAAGCTGGCCGAATCGCAAGGCATGCCGAACTGGGTGCAGGTCGATGCGAGCAAGCTGGAAGGCGTGTTCAAGAAGGCGCCGGACCGCGACGAATTCGGCGCGGACATCAAGGAAGCGCTGATCGTTGAACTGTATTCGCGTTGATGCCCGTGCCGGCCACGCCGACGTCGCCCCCGTGGGCGGCGCGGGGTGGCCCGTCCGCGTTTCGCGAATCGCTCGATTTCCCTGGTGCGGCCGTGGCACCCGCCGTGGCCGTTGGTCCCTCAGCCTTATCGGTGTAACGAACCGAGGGTATTGAAAGAAAGACCTCATGCAAACAAATCTGCTCAAACCCAAAGCCATCAATGTGGAGCCGCTGGGCGGCAACCGCGCCAAGGTCACGCTCGAACCGTTCGAGCGCGGCTACGGCCACACGCTGGGCAACGCGCTGCGCCGCGTGCTGCTGTCGTCGATGGTGGGGTATGCGCCGACCGAAGTGACGATCGCCGGCGTGCTCCACGAGTACTCGACCGTCGACGGCGTGCAGGAAGACGTGGTTCACATCATGCTGAACCTGAAGGGCGTCGTGTTCCGCCTGCACAACCGCGACGAAGTGACGCTGGTGCTGCGCAAGGAAGGTGAAGGCCCCGTCACCGCCGGCGACATCCAGACGCCGCACGACGTGGAAATCATCAACCCGGATCACGTCATCGCCCACCTGTCGCAAGGCGGCAAGCTGGACATGCAGATCAAGGTCGAGAAGGGCCGCGGCTATGTGCCGGGCACGCTGCGCCGCTACGGCGACGAGCCGACCAAGTCGATCGGCCGCATCGTGCTGGACGCTTCGTTCTCGCCGGTCGCCCGCGTCAGCTACACGGTCGAGAGCGCCCGCGTCGAGCAGCGCACCGACCTGGACAAGCTGGTGATGGAGATCGTCACGAACGGCGCGATCACGCCGGAAGAGGCGATCCGCGCGTCGGCGAAGATCCTGGTGGAACAGCTGGCCGTGTTCGCGCAGCTGGAAGGCAGCGAGATCGCCGCGTTCGACCAGCCGGCCCAGCGCAGCACGCAGTTCGACCCGATCCTGCTGCGCCCGGTCGACGAGCTCGAGCTGACGGTGCGTTCGGCCAACTGCCTGAAGGCCGAGAACATCTACTACATCGGCGACCTGATCCAGCGCACCGAGACCGAGCTGCTGAAGACCCCGAACCTGGGTCGCAAGTCGCTGAACGAAATCAAGGAAGTGCTCGCCTCGCGTGGTCTCACGCTGGGCGCACGCCTGGAGAACTGGCCCCCGCAGGGCCTGGACAAGCGGTAACGCTTCGCCGACAGGAAAGACGGCCTGAAGGCCGTCATCGGATGACGAACGCGCCTGGCGCGTTCGATCGTGCAACCCCTCAGTACCTCGTACGGCTGGGGGCTCATAAGTTAGTCAAGAAAGGAAAGCACCATGCGTCACCGTAACGGACTTCGCAAACTCAACCGCACGTCGGAGCACCGCGCCGCGATGCTGCGCAACATGTGCAACTCGCTGCTGCAGCACGAAGCGATCAAGACCACGGTCCCGAAGGCCAAGGAACTGCGCCGTGTCGTCGAGCCGCTGATCACGCTGGCCAAGGAGCCGACGCTGGCGAACCGCCGCCTCGCCTTCGACCGCACGCGCGACCGCGATATCGTCACGAAGCTCTTCAACGAACTGGGCCCGCGCTACAAGGCGCGCCCGGGCGGCTACACCCGCATCCTGAAGATGGGCTTCCGCGTCGGCGACAACGCACCGATGGCCTTCGTCGAGCTGGTCGACCGCCCGGAAGTGGCCGACGAAGCGGCAACCGACAACGCCTGAGCGGCAGCGCCTGAAAAGGCGCACTGGATCGAAGGGCCGGTGATTCCGATCACCGGCCCTTTTTCATGGGCGATGGCACACTGCGCGGCATGGCCGAGCCGATCTTCCGCATCTCCCACCTGCACAAGAAATTCGGCACCAACACCGTCGTCGACGATCTCTCGCTGGAGATCCAGGCGGGCGAATGCCTCGGCGTGATCGGCCCGAACGGCGCCGGCAAGACCACCACGATCCGCATGTGCCTGGGCCTGGTCGGGCCGGACGCCGGCGAGGTGCACGCGTTCGGGCTGCCGATTCCGCAGCAGGTGCGCGAGGCCAAGAAGCGGATCGGCGTCGTCACGCAGTTCGACAGCCTCGATCCCGATTTCACGTGCGCCGAGAACCTGCGCGTCTATGGCCGCTACTTCGGCCTGCCGAAGGCGACGATCGAGGCGCGCATCCCGAAGCTGCTGGAGTTCGCCTCGCTGCAATCGAAGGCCGATGCGAAGCCCGGCGAGCTGTCCGGCGGGATGAAGCGGCGCCTGAGCCTCGGCCGTGCGCTGATCAACGACCCCGACCTGCTGCTGCTCGACGAGCCGACCACCGGCCTCGATCCGCAGGCGCGGCACCTGATGTGGGAGCGGCTGCAGAACCTGCTGCAGCAGGGCAAGTCGATCCTGCTGACGACCCACTTCATGGACGAGGCCGAGCGCCTGTGCGATCGCCTGCTGGTGCTGGACCACGGCCGCAAGATCGCCGAGGGCACGCCGCGCGGCCTGATCAACGA
>NZ_JBFUCB010000051.1:0-18208 GCF_056405435.1 Rhizobacter sp. P1_G5
CATCGACGCGCGGCTGCGCGAGCTCGAAGGCCAGCGCCGCCGCCAGATGGAAGAAGAACGCCGCCAGGAAGGCTGACCTCCACCGGACCCCACCGGAATCGGCCACGGCGTGGCTTATCCTCCCGGCTCTTCTGGAGGAGACGGCATGCCACGATCCATCGCCCGGGCCATCGGCGCCGCCACGTTCGCGCTGCTTGCCGTGCTGGCTGCAGCGCCCGGCCCGGCCCGCGCTGCCACGATCACGTCGGTCAGCCCGCAGGGCGAGGTCGCGCAGGTGCGCCAGGTCACGGTGAAGTTTTCCGAGGCGGTGGTGCCGTTCGGCGACCTGCGGCTGCCCGATCCGCTCGGCGTGGCCTGCGAAGGCCCGGCGCGCGCCGGCTCGGGCCGCTGGGCCAACGACCGCGTCTGGCTATACGACTTCCGCGAGGCGTTGCCGCCCGGCACGCGCTGCACGTTGAAGGCGAAGTCCGACTGGAAGCCGTTGAACGGCGCGCTGACCGGCGGCACCGAGTTCACGTTCAGCACCGGCGGCCCGGCCATCGAGTCGACACAACCCTACGCCGGCAACCAGGTCGAGGAAGACCAGCACTTCGTGCTGCGGCTGACCGGTGCGGCGGTCGAGTCCACCGTGGCCGCCCATGCGGCCTGCGAGGTCGACGGCATCGGCGAACGCATGCCGGTGCGGGTGGTGACCGGCTCGGTCCGCGACGAGATCCTGAAGGCGCGCCAGCTCGAGAAGCAGGCCGAGCGCATCGTCGTGCTGACCTGCCAGCGCCCGCTGCCGCCCGACGCCGCGTTGCGCCTGGTCTGGGGTGCCGGCATCGCGGCCCAGGTCAACCCGAAGATCGTCACGCGCACCGAGCAGCGCCTGAACTTCCGCGTGCGCAAGGCCTTCACCGCCGAGTTCAGCTGCGAGCGCGAGCGGGCCGAGGCGCCGTGCCTGCCGATCCGCCCGCTGACGCTGCGTTTCTCGTCACAGTTGCCGCGCGAGCTGGCGGCGGCGATCCGGCTGCAACCGGCCTCGGGCAAGGCGATCGCGCCGGAGTTCGATGCCGACGACAAGGYGGCCGAGGTCGACAGCCTGCGCTTCCCGATGCCGCTGCCCGAGCGCAGCACCTTCACGATCGAGCTGCCGCGCAACCTGAAGGACAGCTCGGGCCGCGCGCTCGCGAATGCCGCGAGCTTCCCGCTGAAGGTCGCGACCGGCGACGCGCCGCCGATCGCGAAGTTCGCCGCCGCGCCGTTCGGCGTCATCGAGCTGAACGCCGATGCGATGCTGCCGGTCACGCTGCGCCATGTGCAGGGCGACCTGCGGCCGGCCGCGGGCGGCGGCGCGGTGCGCATCAAGACGCTGCGCACCGATGCCGACATCCTGCAGTGGTATGCCCGCGTGGCCCGCTACCACGAGAGCCGCATCACCGCGAAGGAGGCCGGGCTGCCGGCCGCGCAGCACTACGAGACCGAGCGCGTCGTCGACGGCAAGGGCCGCAGCAAGGAGATCCGCCGCGAGCGCGTCGTCGAGACCCGCGAGCTGTCGCTGCTGAACGGCGGCGCCGACGTGAAGCGCATGGACCTGCCGCAGCTCGCCGGCGGCGACCCGCGGCCGTTCGAGGTGGTCGGCATCCCGATCGCCGACCCCGGCTACCACGTGGTCGAGATCGAATCGCGCCGCCTCGGCGAGGCCCTGCTCGACAAGAAGGCGCCGATGTACGTGCGCGCCGGCGTGCTGGTCACCAACCTGGGCGTGCACTTCAAGCTCGGCCGCGAGAACAGCGTGGTCTGGGTCACGACGCTCGATCGCGGCAAGCCGGTGGCCGATGCCGACATCGCGGTCAACGATTGCCGCGGCCAGCGGCTGTGGGCCGGCCGCACCGATGCCAACGGCCTGGCGCGCATCGAGCAGGCGCTGGAGCGGGCCGACGAATGCCCGGCCGACGGCGGCTTCTTCGTCACCGCGCGCMAGCCGACGCCGAAGGGCCTGACCGACACCGCCTTCGTGTTCAGCAGCTGGCAGAAGGGCATCGAGACCTGGCGCTTCAGCTTCCCGACCAGCAACGACGCGCAGCCCGACGTGCAGGCGCACACGGTGTTCGACCGCACGCTGCTGCGCGCCGGCGAGACGGTGTCGATGAAGCACTTCATGCGCCGCGAGACCAGCAGCGGCCTGGCCGCGGTGCCGGCCGAGAAGCTGCCGACGCGGCTGAAGATCGTGCACCAGGGCAGCGGCCAGGAAGTGACGCTGCCGTTGAGCTGGAACGGCACGCGCAGCGCGGCCTCGAGCTGGAACATCCCGCCGGCTGCCAAGCTCGGCGTGTACGACGTGACGCTGGAGCGCGAGGGTGGCGGCGACCGGGAGCGCAGCAGCTGGTCGGCCGGCAGTTTCCGGGTCGAGGAGTTCCGCCTGCCGCTGGTCGATGCGCGCGTCAGCGGGCCGAAGGAGGTGCCGGTCGCGCCGAAGGAGCTGCCGATCGGCGTGCAGCTGAACTACTTCGCCGGCGGCGGGATGGCGCAGGCGCCGGCCCGCCTGACCGCGTTGCTGCGCAGCCGCGCGAGCGGCTTCGCGGGCTACGACGAGTTCAGCTTCGAGCCGCCGCGCGACCCGAAGCAGGCCGCGCGCAGCGATGAGGGCGACGAGGGCGCGCCCGAGTCGAGCGGCAAGGTGGTGGCCGACAAGCTGCCGCTGACGACCGACCGCGACGGCGCCGCGAGCCTCATCGTGAAGGACCTGCCGGCCATCAAGCGGCCGAGCGAGCTGGTCACCGAGGTGACCTTCAACGACCCGAACGGCGAGGTGCAGACCGCGTCGACCACCGTCGCGCTGTGGCCGAGCGCCGTCGTGCTGGGGGTGAAGACCGGCTCGTGGGCGAGCGCGCGCGGGCGGGTCAAGCTGCAGGTGCTGGCGCTGGACACCGCCGGCAAGGCGATCAAGGGCCAGGCGGTCGAGGTGCGCGGCCGGCTGTCGCAGGTGATCAGCACGCGCAAGCGCATGGTCGGCGGCTTCTACGCCTACGACAACCGCACCGAGGTCAAGGAGCTCGGCACGGTGTGCAGCGGCAGCACCGACGACCGCGGCCTGCTGCTGTGCGATGCGGCGCTCGAGAACGCCGGCCARGTCGAGCTGATCGCGAAGACGAGCGACAAGGCCGGCCACGTCGCCGAATCGGCGGCCAGCGTGTGGGTCACGAAGCAGGGCGAGCTGTGGTTCGCGCAGGACAACGACGACCGCATCGACGTGCTGCCCGAGAAGAAGAGCTACGAGCCCGGCGAGACCGCGCGGCTGCAGGTGCGCATGCCGTTCCGCGAGGCGACCGCGCTGGTCAGCGTCGAGCGCGAGGGCGTGATCGCGACGCGCGTGCTGACGCTGCGCGGCGACGACCCGACGGTCGAACTGAAGATCGAGAAATCCTGGGGGCCGAACGTCTACGTCGACGTGCTGGTGCTGCGCGGGCGCATCCGCGAGGTGCCGTGGTACTCGTTCTTCAGCTGGGGCTGGAAGGAGCCGCTGAACTGGGTGCGCTCGTTCTGGTACGAGGGCCGCGAGTACCAGGCGCCGACCGCGATGGTCGACCTGTCCAAGCCGGCCTTCAAGCTCGGCATCGCGGCGCTGAAGGTGGGCGTGCAGGAACATCGGCTGGACGTCAGCGTGACGGCCGACAAGCCGCAGTACGCGGTGCGCCAGACCGCGAAGGCGCGCATCAAGGTGCTGCACGACGGCAAGCCGCTCGCGAACGCCGAGGTGGCGTTCGCCGCCGTCGACGAGGGCCTGCTGGCGCTGCGCCCGAACGATTCGTGGGACCTGCTCGGCGCGATGCTGAAGCCGCGCGCGCTCGGCGTGGAGACCGCCACCGGGCAGAGCGAGATCATCGGCAGGCGCCACTACGGCCGCAAGGCGGTGGCAGCGGGCGGTGGCGGCGGCAAGAACGCGACGCGCGAGCTGTTCGACACGCTGCTGCTGTGGAAGGCCCAGGTGGCGCTGGACGCCAACGGCGAGGCGGTGGTCGAGGTGCCGCTGAACGATTCGCTGACCAGCTTCCGGCTGGTAGCGGTGGCCGATGCCGGCGTGCAGCAGTTCGGCAGCGGCAGCACCAGCATCCGCGTGACGCAGGACCTGCAGGTGCTGTCGGGCCTGCCGCCGCTGGTGCGCGATGGCGACCGCTTCAGCGCGATGCTGACGCTGCGCAACACCACCACGCACGAGATGAAGGTGCGGGCCACGCTCGCCGGCACCGCGAACAGCGGCGGCGAACGGGGTGCCGACATCGTGCGCACGCCGATCGAGCTGCCGCCGCAGGAGGCGGTGCTGCCGGCCGGCGGCGCGAAGGAACTGGTGTGGCCGGTCGACGTGCCGGCCGAGGTGTTCAGCATCGCGTGGGAAGCGGGCGCCGAGGAACTCGCCGGCAGCGACAAGGCGAAGGACCAGGCGAAGGACAGGCTGAAGCTCACGCAGCTCGTCAGCGCCGCGGTGCCGGTGCGGGTGCTGCAGGCGACGCTGTCGCAGCTCGACGGCCCGTTCACGCTGCCGGTGGCGGCGCCGGCCGATGCGCTGCCGGCGAGCGGCCCCAAGCGCGGCGGCCTGAACATCGGCGTGCAGCCGAAGCTGACCGGCGCGCTGCCCGGCATCCGCCGCTACTTCGAGACCTACCCGTTCATCTGCCTGGAGCAGAAGACCTCGAAGTCGGTCGGGCTGAAGGACGCGAAGCTGTGGGCCGGCGTCGCGAACGCACTGCCGACCTACCTCGACAGCGACGGGCTCGCGAGCTACTTCCCGCCGCGTGCCGAGGATGGCGCACGCGGCAGCGACCGGCTCACCGCCTACGTGCTCGCCGCGACGAACGAGGCCGGCTTCGAGCTGCCGCCCGCTGCGCGCGACAGCATGTTGGACGGGCTGACCGCGTTCGTCGAGGGCCGCATCGAACGCAAGTTCTGGTCGCCGCGGGCCGACCTGGACGTGCGCAAGCTCGCCGCGATCGAGGCGCTGTCGCGCTACGGCCGGGCGCAGCCGAAGATGCTCGGCTCGGTGAACATCACGCCGAACCAGTGGCCGACCGCGGCGGTGATCGACTGGCTCGGCATCCTGCGCCGCGTGCAGGGCGTGCCCGAGCAGGCCAGGCGGCTGGACGAAGTGCAGCAGATCCTGCGCAGCCGGCTCACCTATGCCGGAACGACGCTGCGCTTCAGCAACGAGAGCGACGACTTCTGGTGGTGGCTGATGGACAGCGCCGATGCGAACGCGGCGCGGCTGATCCTCGCGGTGCTCGACGACCCGGCCTGGCGCGACGACCTGCCGCGCATGGTGGTCGGCAGCCTTGGCCGCCAGCGCGGCGGCGCCTGGCTCACGACGACAGCCAACCTGTGGGGATCGCTCGCGCTCGACAAGTTCTCGGCGAAGTTCGAGTCGGCGAAGGTTGCGGGCCGCACGGTAGCCGGCACCGGCGGTGCGCCGGTCGCGATCGACTGGGGCAAGTCGGCCGACGGCGGCGTCGTGAAGCTGCCATGGCCCGATTCGGCCGGCACGCTGAGCGTGTCGCAGGAGGGCTCCGGCAAACCGTGGCTGACGGTGCAGAGCCTCGCGGCGATCCCGCTGAAGGAGCCGATCCGCGCCGGCTACAGCCTCGCGCGCACGGTCACTGCGGTCGAGCAGAAGGACAAGTCGAAGTGGTCGCGCGGCGACGTGCTGCGGGTGCGGATCGAGGTGGATGCGCAATCGGACATGACCTGGGTGGTGGTCAGCGATCCGGTGCCGGGCGGCGCGACGCTGCTCGGTTCGGGCCTCGGCCGCGACAGTGCGATCGCGACGCAGGGCGAGAAGCGCAGCGGCACCTGGCCGGTGTACGAGGAGCGCAGCTTCGAGGCCTTCCGCAGCTACTACGACTATTTGCCGCGCGGCAAGCACGTGATCGAGTACACGGTGCGGCTGAACAACCCCGGCCGCTTCGCGCTGCCGCCCACGCGCGTCGAGGCGATGTATGCGCCGGAGAGCTTCGGGGAACTGCCGAACACGGCGATCGAGGTCGCGCCGTGAAGCGGGCCGCCTGTGCCGCGTTGCTGCTGTTCGCGGCGGCGATGGCGCAGGCGCTGCCGAGCTTCAACGAGGTGAAGTCGGCGTGGAAGCCGTCCGACGTGACGCTGCTCGCCCGCGACGGCACGCCGCTGCAGACGGTGCGCGTCGACAGGAGCGCGCGCCGGCTGGCCTGGGTGCCGCTGCAGGAAGTCTCGCCGGCGCTGCTCCAGGCGATCGTCCTCAGCGAAGACCGGCGCTTCTACGAGCACAGCGGCGTCGACTGGGGCGCGGTCGCGAAGAGCGCGTGGGCCAATGTGTGGAACACCCGCACGCGCGGCGCGTCGACGCTGACGATGCAGCTGGCCGGCCTGCTCGACGACGACCTGGCGCGRCCGGTCGGCGGGCGCAGCGTCGCGCAGAAGCTCGGGCAGGCCGTCACCGCGACGCGGCTCGATGCGCGCTGGAAGAAGAGCGAGATCCTCGAGGCCTACCTGAACCGGGTCGCGTTCCGCGGCGAGGTGGTCGGCATCGATGCGCTGTCGCAGACGCTGTTCGGCAAGCACCCGGGCGGGCTGGATGTCGACGAGTCGGCGATCGCGGCGGCGCTGCTGCGCGGGCCGAACGCGACGCCGGCGGTCGTCGCGCAGCGCGCCTGCGGCGTATTGCAGCTGCAGAAGCTCGATTGCAAGGGCGTCACCGCGCTCGCGCAGACCGCGCTGCTGCGCCAGGGCGGCATGCCRCTGGGCGAGCAGCTGGCGCCGCATTTCGCGCGGCAGGTGGTGGGGGAGGGGGCGATGCAGGGGTCGACGCAAGCGACGGTGCAACGCACGACGCTCGATGCGCGGCTGCAGCGCTTCGCCGTCAACACGCTGCGGCGGCAGCTGGCCGAGCTGTCGGGCCGCAACGTCGAGGATGGTGCGATCGTCGTGCTCGACAACGCGAGCGGCGAGGTGCGGGCCTGGGTCGGCTCGAGCGGCAGCTTCTCGGACGCGGCGCAGGTCGACGGCGTGCTGGCGCGCCGCCAGCCGGGCTCGACGCTGAAGCCCTTCGTCTACGAGCTGGCCTTCGAGCGCCGGCTGATCACGCCGGCCAGCCTGCTCGACGATTCGCCCGCGCAACTGGCCACCACCAACGGCCTGTACCTGCCGCAGAACTACGACCACGCGTTCAAGGGCTGGGTCAGCGCGCGCACCGCGCTCGGTGCGAGCCTGAACGTGCCGGCGGTGCGGGTGGGCGCGATGCTCGGGCCCGATGCGCTGGTCGAGCGGCTGAACGCGCTGGGCCTGGCGCTGCCCGAGACCGGCGGCTTCTACGGGCATTCGCTGGCACTCGGCAGTGCCGACGTGAGCCTGCTGGCACTGACGAATGCGTACCGCACGCTGGCAAACGGCGGGCTGTTCTCGCCGCCGGTGCTGCGCGGTGCGGCCGCGACGCCGAAGCGGGTGGCGAGCGCGGCGGCGAGTTGGCTCGTCACCGACATCCTGGCCGACAACGCGGCGCGCGCGCGCACCTTCGGGCTGGACAGCAGCCTGGTCACGAAGGGTTTTGCCGCGGTGAAGACCGGCACCAGCAAGGACATGCGCGACAACTGGTGCATCGGCTTCACCGACCGCTACACGGTGGGCGTGTGGGTCGGCAACGCGAGCGGCGAGGCGATGCACGACGTGAGCGGCGTCAGCGGCGCCGCGCCGGTGTGGCAGGTGCTGGTGCGCGCGCTGCATGACGGCGCACCATCGAAGCAGCCGGCGGTGCCGGCGGGTGTGGTGCCGATGGCGATCCGCTTCGACGACCGGCGCGAGGCGGCGCGCGACGAGGTGTTCGTCGCCGGCACCGAGCAGGCGCTGTGGAGCGCGGGCACGCAGGTGCGCGGCGCGCAGCGCTTCGGCATCGCCAGCCCGCGCGACGGCAGCATCTTCGCGATCGACCCCGACATGCCGCCCGCCGCGCAGCGCATCGTGCTGGAAGGCGAGGCCGGCACCTGGTGGATGGACGGCAAGGCGCTGGGGCAGGGCGAGCGGCTGCACTGGGCGCCGTGGCCGGGGCGGCATGAGCTGAAGCTGACGGGGCGCGATGGGGCGCTGCTGCAGGTGGTGAGGTTCGAGGTGCGGGGGGCGGATGTGCGGACTGCCAATGCCGGCGTGAAGCCGCGCCGGCGCTGAAGGCCGGGCTGCGGTCAGGGAACTCGGGGGAGGGTTGCTGTTACTCAGGGACGCGACGGACGTGGGTCCGTGCGGGTGGCCTGAGGAGTCGGCATGAAAAAAGTATCGAAGTCACCAAGAGAGTTCTTCCGGAAGACGGAGAAGGCATCCCGCAAGGACGCGGCGAAGAAGACGAAGGAGGCGCGCGAGAAAGCGCGGAATTGCTGGGGCGTGGCGCCTTACGCGGGGCGCCACCCTTACTACATCACCCCTGCCACCAGGAACTCCGGCCAGACCGCGAGCGCGTTGCTGATTCAAGGTCTCGATCGTGCTGGCCATCTGATGAACGCGGAAGGAAAAGGTCCGAAGAGTGCGCTCAAAGCAGTTCTCGCGTACATCCAGTTGATCGGAAAGAGCACATCAACGAAGGACTGCATCAAGCCCTTCAAGGATGTGTTGAATGACATGGGTCAGGCTGCAGTGGACGGACGTGGCGTCGACAAGGAAAGACTCAAGATCGTGTTGGATGCCATGCGCAGTGAAGTCAATCGTGTGCAGCAAAGGAGTGCGGCCGTGCAAGGAGGCCTGAGCCACGGCGGGCTGCTCTAGACGCAGCGAAGTTGCCGACGCACGAGATCGCACCCGGCCCGGTTACCATTCCCGCCGGGCCGCCTCACGCGGCTCACGTCGCTCGGACGGTTCCGGGCGCTCACGTGAAAGTCCTCTTCAATGTCCTCGTCTGCAGGCCAGCGCCGCTTCGCGCGCATCGACCGCCTTCCCCCCTACGTCTTCAACATCACTGCCGAGCTGCGCGCCGCTGCGCGACGGCGCGGTGAAGACATCATCGACATGAGCATGGGCAACCCCGACGGGCCCACGCCGCCGCACATCGTCGCGAAGCTCGCCGAGGTGGCGCAGCGGCCGGACACGCACGGCTACTCCACGTCGAAGGGCATTCCGCGCCTGCGCCGCGCGATCTCGCACTGGTACCAGGATCGCTACGGCGTCGCGATCGATCCCGACAGCGAGGCCATCGTGACGATCGGCTCGAAGGAGGGCCTGTCGCACCTGATGCTCGCGACGCTGGACCGCGGCGACACCGTGCTGGTGCCCGACCCGAGCTACCCGATCCACATCTACGGTGCGGTGATCGCCGGTGCCGACATCCGCTCGGTGCCGCTGGTGCCGGGCGTCGACTTCTTCGCCGAACTGGAGCGCGCGATCCGCGGCAGCTACCCGAAGCCGAAGATGATGGTGCTGGGCTTTCCGAGCAACCCGACGGCGCAGTGCGTCGAGCTCGACTTCTTCGAGCGCGTGGTGGCGCTCGCGCGCAAGCACGACATCTTCGTCGTGCACGACCTGGCCTATGCCGACATCGTGTTCGACGGCTGGAAGGCGCCGTCGATCATGCAGGTGCCGGGCGCGAAGGAGATCGCGGTCGAGTTCTTCACGCTCTCGAAGAGCTACAACATGGCCGGCTGGCGCGTGGGCTTCATGGTCGGCAACCGCGACCTGGTGGCGGCGCTCGCGCGCATCAAGGCATACCACGACTACGGCACCTTCACGCCGCTGCAGGTGGCGGCGATCGCCGCGCTCGAGGGCGACCAGCAATGCGTGAAGGACATCGCCGCGCAGTACCAGCGCCGCCGCGACGTGCTGGTGAAGGGCCTGCACGAGGCCGGCTGGATGGTCGAGACGCCGAAGGCCTCGATGTACATCTGGGCGCGCATCCCCGAGCCGTACCGCGCGCTCGGCTCGCTGGAGTTCGCCAAGCAGATGCTCGCGAAGGCGAAGGTCTCGGTGTCGCCCGGCATCGGCTTCGGCGACCACGGCGACGACCACGTGCGCTTCGCGCTGATCGAGAACGAGGCACGCATCCGGCAGGCGGTGCGTGGCATCAAGGCGATGTTCAAGGCGGATGGGGTGGAGGCGGCTCGGGCGACCTGACAAACGGCAGCAGGAGCGCGGGAACCGATGGGCAGCCTCCTGTTACTCACGGCACGCAGAGATGAGACGTGTCGTACGTAATTTCCACGGTGCATCGCCCGGATCTCTGCAAGGAACAACCCAACTGCAAGGTCCAGTCATGCCGTCAACCATCAGTACGACACTTTGCTCAGTTCTCCATGTCGCCAGCAGAACCCTGGATGGGTTGAAGAACAGCAACACGGCTCAGCGGGTATGTGCGGGCGTGGCACATGCCAGAAGTTGTGCGCGGGAGGCGGTGAAACTTGTCCAGAAACCGGGCCGTGACCTGGTGCGACACGCGAAGAGGATCACCTACGACGCTGCGCTCCAGATGGTCAAGGCAGGCAGCATCACTGCGCAGGGGTTGGGGGGCGCAACAGGCATCCTGGACAAAGCGGGTCGTGACTCTGTACGCCATGCGAAAAGGCTCAGCCATGGAGCCGCGCTCCAGATGATCGAAGCGGGCAACATCACCGCGCAAGGAGCTGGCATTGCAGCAGACGCCGCGGGTAGCGCGATGAAGAAAGTCGCCTCACAAGTTGGACGGGTCGCCCGCAACCTGGAGTCAGCATGCCGTACTGCATTGAGCCAACTGGCGACGAAGATCAAGAGTCGGCAGTACGAGCCCGAGAACTATCGGTACGTCGAGCCTGAAGGCTTCTACCGCGAAGCGTCGAGTTTCCGATCAGATTGCGTGCGGGCTTTTGATGACATGGGGCAGCAGTGCAAGGTCGACGGAGATGCGAAGGCCGCGTACGCGACCTTCTATCGTCACGCCGACTACCTGTCTCAAGAGACTCAACAGGTGTTTCTGGTCGATCACCAGGAATTGCTGTCCATGGTGCAGCTCTATCTGGAAAACCTTTCAATACTGAGCGCGCATCAAGTCAACCAGAATACGGCCGCTTTCACGACGGCGATTTTCAGCATGCGCGACCAGGTTCTCCGCTGGAATCCTGAGCAGGAGTGCCGGGTGGCACTCGACTGAGCACGGCCGACCGTCACCCAGCCCGTGACGAGAACACCGCCTCCAGCGCGGCATCGATCACCACCCCGCACAAGCTGTAGATCAACGACCCGATCAACGCCGCGAAGAAGCCGGCGACCGCCAGGCCGCTGAGCAGTTGCGCCGCGAAATAGAACATCAGCGCGTTGATCACGAACAGGAACAGCCCGAGCGTCAGCACGGTGACCGGCAGCGTCAGCAGCACCAGGATCGGCCGCAGCAGCGCGTTCAGCAGGCCCAGCACCAGCGCGGCCAGCATCGCCGAGCCGAAACTGGTCACCGTGACGCCGGGGTAGAGGTGGGCCACCAGCAGCAGCGCTGCGGCGAGCAGGAGCCAGCGAAGGAGGGTCTTCATCCGCGCGAGCATACCTGCCGCCTCGCGCCGTGGGGTTCCTCCGCTGTGGTCCGATGACCCAGGGTTTTCCGCTCCCCCCAGGGTTAGGGGGAAGGAAATGTCACGCCTTGACACACCGAAGCTGCGCCACCGAGCATCCAGCTTCCCATCAACCCCACGCACAGCGCAGTCGCACGCACCCGTGTACTGCGCTGTCCCGGTCCTGCTTGCAGGCAGTCGGACGGATCGGGTGGACGTGCCCCACAAGGAGTGTCTCGTGTCTATCCGAATTTCCTGGAAGTCCGGGCTGGYCGTCGTTGCCGCGCTCGTGCTGGCCGCCTGCGGCGGCGGAGGCAGCGGCAGCAGCAGTGACGGCGCGCCCGATGCCGCTGCCGCCGCGGATGCGCCGCTTGCCGACGCCCCGGTACGCACCATTCAGCAGACCGCGCTGCCCGGCGGCCGTGTCGACGTGCTCGACACGCGCCTGTCGAAGGCGACCGGCGCGGTCGACGTGTGGGTGACGCTCACCGACGCGCCGGTGGCCGCCGCCGCCGCGCAGCTCGCCGTTGCCGCATCGACCACCGAACGCACGCTCAGCGTGAAGACGCTGCGCGAAGCGCCGCAGGCCACGCGCGAGGCGCTGGCCGCGCACCGCAAGACGGTGCTGTCGCACCAGGATGCGCTGCAGGCCAGCCTCTCCACGCTCGGCGCCCAGGAACTCGGCCGCGTCCACATGGCCCACAACGCCATCGCCGTGCGCGTCGACGCCTCGAAGCTGAAGGCCATCGCCGCGCTGCCGGGCGTCGCCAAGGTGCGCCGCGTCAACCACTACGAGATGAGCCTGGCCGAGACGGTGCCGTACATCGGCGCCACCGCGGCGCAGCAGGCCGGTGCCGACGGTACCGGCGTGCGCGTGGCAGTGCTCGATTCGGGCATCGACTACACGCACCGCAACCTGGGCGGTGCCGGCACGCCCGAGGCCTACCTGAAGGCCTACGGCACCGACCCGAGCGATCCCCGCAACACCACCATCGACCCGAGCGTCTTCCCGACCAGCAAGGTGGTCGGCGGCTTCGACTTCGTCGGTGACGTGTGGCCGAACGGCCCGCGCACCGAAGACCCGAACCCGATCGACTTCCAGGGCCACGGCACGCACGTCGCCGACATCATCGGCGGCAAGAGCCTGGACGGCACCCACAAGGGCGTCGCCCCCGGCGCCAAGCTGCTGGCACTGCGCGTGTGCAGCGCCGTCGCGACCAGCTGCAACGGCGTCGCGATCCTGAAGGCGATCGACTGGTCGATCGACCCGAACGGCGACGGCGATCCGTCCGACGCGGTCGACGTGATGAACCTGTCGCTCGGTTCCGACTACGGCCAGAACATCGACGACTCCACCGAGGCCATCTCGACGGCGGTCGATGCCGGCATCGTCGCGGTCGTGGCCGCGGGCAATGCCGCGAACAAGCCGTACATCGTCAGCTCGCCGTCGATCGCCCCCGGGGCCATCAGCGTCGCGCAGACGCAGGTGCCGAGCGCCGTCGCCTTCGGCCTGAAGATCAACTCGCCGGCCTCAATCGCCGGCACCTACGGCAACACCGCGACGGTCGACTGGGCGCCGATCGCCGGCGGCTTCAGCGGCGACGTGGTGTTCGTCGGCACCGCCTGCCCGGGCACGCCGCTGCTGGCCGACCCGGCCGGCAAGGTGGCGCTGATCGACCGCGGCACCTGCTCGGTCAGCCTGAAGGTGGATGCGGCCGGCGCGGCCGGTGCCACCGGCGTGCTGATCGGCCTGGTCGCCCCCGGCGACGCGGTGTCGTTCAGCAACGGCGGCGGCACGCACTTCGTGCCGACGCTGGTGATCACGCAGTCCACGTCGAACAAGATCAAGGCCAACATCGCGGCACCGGTCAACGTGACGGTCAGCGACGGCACCAAGACGCCGCTGGTCGGCAGCATGGCCAGCACTTCGGCGCGCGGTCCGAGCATCAGCTACCAGACCATCAAGCCCGAGATCGGCGCGCCCGGCGCCTCGGTGTCGGCGGTGGCCGGTGGCGGGACCGAGGAGGAAGCCTTCGGCGGCACCTCGGGCGCGACGCCGATGATCGCGGGCTCCGCGGCGATCCTGATCGGCAAGTACCCGGCGCGCACGCCGCTGCAGATCAAGGCGATGCTGATGAACAGCGCGATGAACCAGATCTACACCAACCCGGCGCTGCTGCCGGGCGTGCTGGCGCCGATCACGCGCATCGGCGCGGGCGAGGTGCGGGTCGACAAGGCGCTGGCGCTGAAGGCCATCGCCTACGAGCCGACCTCGCTGTCGGCGGCGCTGTCGTTCGGCGCGCAGGAGGTGTCGGCCCCGGCCGAGTACGAGAAGAAGCTGGTGGTCGAGAACTTCGGCACCACGGCCAAGACCTTCGCGATCAAGAGCGCGTTCCGTTTCGCCGACGACCAGGCCAGCGGCGCGGTGACGATCTCGGCACCGGGCTCGGTGAAGGTTGCGGCGGGAGGCCGCGCGGTGGTCACCGTGAAGCTGCGCGTCAACCCCGCCAAGCTGCCCGACTGGACGCTGGAGGCCGGCGCGCAAGGCGGCAGCGGCGACCTGTTCGACGCACCGGAGTACGACGGCTACCTGACGCTCACCGCCGGCACCGAGCTGCTGAGCGTGCCGTGGCACATCCTGCCGCGCAAGGCGGCGCAGAACCTCGCGGTGGCAGCGGTGCGCCCGAACTGGCCGGGCGGCATCATCCTGATGGGCAACGTCGGCGCGGCCGACAGCGAGTTCGACATCTTCGCGCTCACCGGCACCAGCAAGAAGGCCGACCCGGCCGAGCTGCCGAAGCCGGGCGACAACTTCGCGTTCGTCGACATGCGCGCGATCGGCGTGCGCTACGTGGCCGATGCGGGGGCGCTGCAGTTCGCGCTGAGCACCTTCGGGCGGCGCGCGACGCCGAACTACCCGGCGGGCTTCGAGGTCGACATCGACGTCGACCGCGACGGCGTGCCGGACTTCGCGGTCTACAACGCGGAGCAGGGCGGGTTCGGTGCGACCGGCATCAACCTGATCAATGTCGTGAACCTGGCGACCGGCGCGGGAGGCGCCTTCTACTACGCGGATGCGGACTTCAACTCGGCGAACATGATCATGACGGTGCCGCTCGCGGCGCTGGGCCTGACGCCGGACCAGCAGTTCGATTTCACCGCGATCGGCTACGACAACTACTACAGCGGCGACGTGACCGATGCGTTCGCCACGATGACCTTCACGCCGTCCAAGCCGCGCTACGCGGTCAACGGCGACAGCAGCGGCATCGTGCGCAGCCTGCGCATCCAGCGCGTGGACACGCTGACGCCGGTGGGCGGCGCGGCGGCGTCGCCGTCGCAGACCGGGTTCCTGGTGATGCTGCGGCGCGAGGCCGGGACTGAGGCTCAGGTGATCGTCGCGAAGTGACGTGAGGGCTTGAACCGACGGGCCGCGTTCGCGCGGCCCGTTTTCATTGGCGCGGCGATTCCACTGGCAGATTCACTGGCAGAAGCGGAGATGGCCGCCATCGACCACATGCAGGTAGACCGACTCGGCCTTGACCGACACGAACTCGACGGCCGATGCGGCGGAGCGAGCGCTGCAGGCTTCCAGCCGGGTGCTGTGCCGAATCTTGTCGAGCATCAACTCGCGCTCGTGGAGGCGACCATCGTTGAAGCCCACTGCGCGATAGGCTTCGCGCGTGTGCACGTAGACCCACGCGGACACGCTGGTGAGCGCGACGCAGGTCAGAACGAGTGTCACGATGGCCCCACGCGGCCAGAGCCGAAGGCCGTTCATCTTGGACATGTGCAGCGGCGAATGACGGGAGTCTGTCCCGAGCGGAATCCCCAGTCATTCTCTGTCACCCCTTTTGGTGAAGCGGAAATGGACCGGCCGTTGGTCGATGCGATGCCGACGTGCCCTTGCCATGCGAGCAGGTCGCCGGGTTGCGCCGGCCCCGTGACGACTGGCCAGCCGGGAACGGTGTAGTCCGACGTTGACAGGCTCTGCGCGCCGGGCGGGTACATCTCCAGTGCACGTGCGAGGACGCCGCCACCGATGTTCGGCAAGTGGTACCCGGCAGTCTCGAATTGCTCGTCGGCAAACAGGTTGCACTTGTAGGTTCCTGGCCCGAATGCCCTGTTGACGTCCGACCGATCGGCGGCCTTGCTCCAGTCGCGCCGGTCCGAGCGCGCCAACTGGAGGACATCGAGCGATTCCCCGCAAGGGCACAGCCCGTTCGGATCGACGTAGCGCAGCGGGTCGTTGTCGGCGTACGTGTAGGTGTTGGTGCCCGCGGCGAGTCCGACGGGATCGGACTGGACATAGCGGGCCAGTGAGGGCTGCGTGATCGCCCAACTGAAGGCGATCAACAGACAGCCGCGTGCGTGTTTCATGAGACACCCCTGATCTTCGAGTTGATAGGAGCGGCGGAGTCTAGGAAGCCGGGTTCGGCGGCTCAACCCGGCCGGATGTCTCACTCGAAAACCCTCACGCAATGAACTGCATCCCCCTCGGTTGACCGCGTTCAAGGTCACACAATGAGAATCATTCTTGTTTATGTTAAAGTTTTTGAAGTTGTTTGAAGTTGTCCCTCGCCGCACCCCACCCCCACCATGGCCGCCGTTCCCGTCTCCGCGACGCCTCCGCCGTTGCCGCCGCTCAGCCGCCGGCCGGTGCGCACCGACGGGCTGTCGCCGGGGCAGTTGCGTGCCGTCGTCGCCGGCATTGCCGCGTTGCACCTGGGTGCCGGCTGGGCGATCCTGCAAGTGCCTGCGGTGCGCGAGGCCGTCGTGCAAGCGGCGCCGATCTTCGTGAACCTGATCGCGCCACCGGCGCCGCCCACGCCGCCGGCGCCACCGCCTCCACCGGTCAAGCCGGTGACGCGCACCCCGCCGCCGCCGACCCCGCTGGTCACCGCTGCGCCGTCGCCCGCGCCGGCTGCGTTCGTCGCGCCACCGCCGCCGGTCGAGCTGCCGCCCCCGCCCGCGCCGGTCGCGGTCGAGGCGCCGCCGGCCCCGCCCGCACCGCCGGCCCCGCCGAAGCAGATCCCGGCCTCGGCCGTGCGCTACCTGAAGGCCGAGCCGCCCGAGTACCCGCGCGCGTCGAAGCGCCTGAAGGAAACCGGCAACGTCGTCGTGCGCGTCTGGATCGACGAAGCGGGCCTGCCGCAATCGGTGCAGGTCGGCAAGTCGTCCGGCTACCCGCGGCTCGATGAGGCCGCCGTCGACGCGGTGCGCAAGTTCCGCTTCGAGCCCTACACCGAGAACGGCCGCGCGACCGCGGGCTGGGCCTTGATCCCCTTGAATTTCGATCTGGAGAAATGACCGTGAACGCAGACGCTGGCTTGGGATTCGGCCACTTCATCGCGCAAAGCGATGTGGTGGGCAAGACGCTGCTCGGCATCCTGGTGCTGATGTCGATCGCCTCCTGGGTGATCATCGTGATCAAGGGCCTGTCGCTGGTCTCGCGCCGCCGCCACAGCCAGAGCTTCCTGAACTTCTTCTGGAACGCGACCTCGCTCGAGGCCGTCGCGAACGAGATCACCACGCACGGCGTGCACGACCCGTTCTCGCACCTCACCAGCCACGCGATGCACGCGCAGGCCCACCACGCGAAGTACGGCGCCGCCAAGCTCGAAGAAGCCGGCACCTCGGGCGAATTCGTCACGCGCACCATCAAGAAGGTGCTCGACGAGGAAACCACGCGGCTCGAGAACGGCCTCGCGATGCTCGCCACCGTCGGCGCCACCGCGCCCTTCGTCGGCCTGTTCGGCACCGTCTGGGGCGTGTACCACGCGCTGGTCGCGATCGGCATGAGCGGCGCCGGCACGCTGGACAAGGTGGCCGGCCCGGTCGGCGAGGCGCTGATCATGACGGGCCTCGGCCTCGCGGTCGCGATCCCCGCGGTGATGGGCTACAACTGGCTGACGCGTGCCAACCGCGTGATGTCGTCCAAGCTCGATGCCTTCGCGTACGAGCTGCACACCTTCGTGTCGATGGGCCAGCCGCTCGGCAATGAAGCCGCCCAGCCGGCCAACGTGCGTGCGCTGGCCTCGCGGCCGGTCGCCGCCTGACGCAGGCCTCGCCATGGCCTTCGCCAGTTTCGATTCGAAGAACGCCGGCGCGCCGATGGCGGAGATCAACATGGTCCCGCTGATCGACGTGATGCTGGTGCTGCTGGTGATCTTCATCATCACCGCGCCGTTGCTGACCAACGCGGTCAAGCTGGAGCTGCCGAAGGCGAGCTCGCAGGTCAACCAGACGGCGGCCGACAAGGTCGAGTTCGCGATCGACGCCGGCGGCCTGTTGTACTGGAACGGTGAGCTCGTCACGCGGCCCGAGGCGCAGAAGCGCTTCGCCGCCGAGAGCAGCAAGCAGCCGCAGCCCGAGATCCACCTGCGCGCCGACCAGGCGGTGGCCTACCGCTACGTCGCGCAGACGCTGGCCGATGCGTCGAAGGCGGGCCTGACGAAGGTCGGCTTCGTCAGCGAGCCGGAGGCGGCGCAGCCATGAGCGCGGCGCTGCGCGTGTGGACCTGGCCGGTCGTGCTGGCCGTGCTGAGCGCGGTCGGCCTGCTGTCGGCCTTGCTCGGAGATGGCGCCTGGGACGCGCTGTCGTGGGCCGCGCTCGGCCTGCCGATCGCGGTCGCTTCCTGGTACGCGCTGCGCCGCTGAATCGAATTTCTCCATCCAGCCGGCGCCGGGTTCGGGCCGGCTGTTTTTCTGACTGATCTTCAC